>ONEP01000131.1 GCA_900316875.1 Candidatus Ruminimicrobium bovinum | reverse complement strand
TTATATCTTCCTATTATTCTCCTGTCATCTCTTTTAACCACCGATTTTACGATATATGAATTTTCATCATAAGAAGGTAATATTTCTTTTAAAAGATTATCTCTTATCCAAATTTTATCAATACTCCAACCTATTGAAGAAAAGTTTTTTTCCACGTTGGAATAAGCATCGGAATCCTGCATTCTGTATGAAGTTGTAAAAGATAAAGATTTTAAATACGGAGTTTTTACTATATCTATTGCCTGCAGATTCCATGTAAACTCCGTAACTCCTATTCTTTCTATATATTTTTTTTGTCCGGGATAAACTATATTTGTTGTAACTGTGCTGTAAGTTAAATCATAAGTCTCCGTTGTTGCCGTATGATATACAACCGACGGTTGAAACCATTTTGCTACTTTAAAATTCAATGTCGCCCCTATATCCTGATTTAAATTTTTATCATAAAAAATTTCCTGATTTTGAAAATCTCTTTTATTTTTTTCGTTTACTTTTTTTATGATATATGCAGGAGTAAATGTAACTTTATCAAAAAAATTAAAAGGAGTTTTTAAACCGAGACTTTCGGTTTTTTCAAGGGTTAAAAAATCTTTTATATCCATATATTTTTTAGCTGTTTCCAAATCCAAGAAATTTTTTGTATCTTCTATCGGAGTATCCGGATAAACTTTATAGAATGAATTTGTAATTTTATAATCGGTATTTAAACTGGTAGGTAAAATATCAAAATCTATCGGATTCAAATAAAGTAAATTTGCATAAAAACTTTCCGCATCTTCAAGCTGCTTAATTTCCTGAGTATCTTTCAAAAATCTCGTATATTGTAATGTTATCTTCGGTAAATCCACACCGCCGGAAATAACGGTTCCTACTTTACCCGCAAAAGTTACAACCTTACCCTCATCAAGAACCGATACCGTATCTGATGTATTATCCTTTGCGTGAGGAGTTACTATTTTTGTTTTTGTAATAGAAGCCGTCAACGGTAATACCGTAATACCGTTAACATTTAAACCTTTAAAATCTATTGCCGCACTATCTTCAAGAAAATCTCTGTCATAAGTTCCCGGAGCAAATGTTTGAAAATCTTTATCAATACTTTTCCTGCTTACGTTTAAAGTAGTTGCCCCTACAAAAGTTGTTCCGTTCCATCTTAAAGTTGAATTTACTTTCCAAGCATTACCTTCTTTTATTTTTGCATCTTTTAAATGAATTTCATTAAACCAAATTTCACCGCTGTCGGCTTTGGATGTTTGAACACCGAGTTGAATATATGCTATACGTGATAAATCGGGCTCGCCTTCAAAAGAGGTCACACCGTTATCTTTACTTATCCATCTTGACGAAACGGTATTATATTCCTGCTTAATGTTTATTAAATTCCATTTCCCTTTCATATCATTTGAAACGGTTAAACTGTATTGCAAATAATTTTTATCATCGGCTCCGGCTCTAACTACTATTTTTGTATCATCGGCGGTACCCGAAGAAATAAAAAGAAAAAAGCCGAAAGTTTCGTATAAAGATATATCCATTGTTCTGCCTACATAAGTTGTTTTTGCATAAAGTTCATCGGAGGAATTTGTGGTAAACATTAAATCCAATGCTTGTTCATCTCTAACCGCATTACTGTCAATTTCATATAAACTTCTAAAATCGGAATTAGATAACAAGGAAACATATCTCGGATCATCTCTTCCTATCGATGAAATTTTAAAATCACTTGAACTTGCAGCCGCTTTAACTTCTTTCCACTTATTACCGATAACCGATATTTTACCTACCGTAACGGTTCCCTGTTGTTGATTTGTTCCGGAAACCGTAATTCTTGCTATCTTAATATTTCTCCATTTATCCTGGTCTGCAGTTGTTGAAATATTTAAAGGCAATTGAATTTTTTTCCAACCGTACCAATTAACGGTAACCGAAAAACTGCTGACATTAATTTCGGAAGTATCCAAAATATTATTACCGTTTAAATCTTCGGTATCTATTTTACCGTTATTTGCTCCTATTTTTGAGACCGTTCCGTTTTTGTTATAAAAATCCCTTCCTACATCTTCCCAAGGGCTTAACAATCCGTCTCCATCCGTATCTTCCGTATAAAGTTTTGTTCTGTACGGATCATAACCGTCTGAATTTTCATTTATCAAAGTTGCATAATCTATTTGAAAAGTTATATTTTTACCGTCGCCTTTCAACCACATTTCAATGTAAAGTTTATCGGATAAATCATAACCTGATTTGGAAATTATTTGACAAATTGCAACAGACTGGGAATAAAGCAAATTATAATTTATATCCATAACCTGTTGTTTTTCACCTGAAATAATTTCCAAATTCGGATCTATTTCTTTTTTTTCAATATCATAATTTTTCCATGTTATATCTTCCAAATTGTAAGAAGATTTGTCGTAAGTTGAAGAAACCTGCCAATTTTCGTCTATCATAGATAAACTTGTTTCCTGCTTTGCTTCTTCCATTGATTCCAAAATTGCTTTACCGGTAGTATTTTGTTGATATTGACTTGTGGCATATTCGGCACCGGCAGACAAAGTTAAACCGTCGGTAATTTTTAAATTGTTTATTTTTGCATCAAGTTCGGCAACAAGTGTACTTGCAGGTGTGGAATAAATATCCGGTAAAGCGGTATCTTTTGCCGAAAACTCATATATAAAACTGCCGCCTACGGAAATATTGTTTGTTATATCCAATTGAGACCTTAAACCTATCAAAGTCGATTCTCCGGATGCGGAACCTCCGAATGGAGAATAATCATAAGAAACATCTATAACGGAACTTTCATTTATTAAACTTTCTTTTAATATTGTTAAAATACCTACATCATAATCTATAAAATAATCTTCGTTCCTTTTCAATGCTTTTCCGT
>ONEP01000133.1 GCA_900316875.1 Candidatus Ruminimicrobium bovinum | reverse complement strand
TTGCACAAATTTAAAGAGTTGTGGTATTTCGTTTGGCTTACAGTTTTGAACTAACTGTTTTATTCCTTCATCAACCGTTATTGCAGATTTTTTACATTCTATTACTACTAACGGAATACCGTTTACAGTTATTACAATATCCGGTCTTCTATGGGTTTTATCAAACTTTTCTACAGAAAATTCGTCTGTAACTCTAAAAATATTATTATCTATATTTTGCCAATCAATAAATTTTAAATCGAAAGATTGTGTTGTTCCGTCAAATAATGTTTCCTGATAAGATTTTCCATAAAGCAACAAATCATATATTTTTTTTGAAGCACTCATTAAACCTTGTTCCAAAGACACATCTATATCTTGAATTGCTTTTGTTATATTGTTGTTTGAAAAATAAAATTCTTCATTTTTATATTTGAATCTTTGTTTTTTTAAAAATTCCAATAAATCATTTTTTAAGATAACCGTTGAAAGTCGTTCTCTTTGTTTTTCTGCTTCTTTAGGTGATAAATAAAAATAACCTAAACTAACTAACAAATCTATTGCAGGTTGTTGGCTTATCGGTCTTTCGTTTAAAATTTTATGGTCTAAATTTGTGTTCATAATAATTTTCCTAAAAAATTTTTATACTCTAATTTGTCCTGTTAAAAGTTTTTGCATAAGACCTTTTTTTTGCAACTCTAAATCCGAAAGTTTTTGTTCTAATAAATTTATTTGATTATCAGCAGTTGATAAAATATCTACTATCATTTTTTGTTCATTTCTATTTACTGGTATAAAAACAGACATTTTTGCTAAAGTATTCAATTTTATATAAGGAGTATTCCCTTCATTTTTTTCAGATTCTATTCTTTTCTTCAATTTAATATCTAATAAAAATTTAATAAAGAAAATATTCTCTGTAAAATCACTTAACACATAAGTCCTTTGATATGCATTGAATTTTCCTTTATAATAGTGAATATATCCCACATGAGAACCATTTCCAGAAATCAATAATGCTTCTGTATCAAAAGCATATTCGTTTATAAAAAAAAAGTCTTGTGCACAAGTATAAAAACGATATTTACCATTTTTAATCATTGCATTAGCATCTAATTTACCTGTAGTAATTTTTTTGCAAATATTACCTATTATTTCTTTTTTCCACTTATCTTTAAAACCTTTTAAACGGATTTTACCGGTTAAAAGTTTTTGCATTAAATATTTTTTCTGCAATTTCTTTTGTTCAATTAATTTTTTTGTAGTTTCAATTGCTTTATCCCACAATTCCAATATCTCAACTATCTTTTCTTGCTCCTTTATCGGCGGCAACAAAAAAGTTGATTGTGATACTATATTCCAATCAGCACGAGGCATTTTACTACCAGATGACTTATTTGCATAATATAAAAACCTTTGAGTTTGTATTAAACAAAACAAATATTTATTTAAACATATTTTATTATTTGCAATTAAAACCCAAATTTCACTTGAACAAACTCCATCAAAAGTTGCTAAATAATATTTTTTCAAATATGGCCTTAACTTACCAAATAAAACATTGTTTTTATAAAATCTGTTCTTCGTACTGTTTAAATCTCTCGAAGATATTTTTTTAAGTAATATTCCAGTTTCTTGTTCTATACACTCTAATTCTATACAGGGAATATTTTCGTTTATGTTAGGAACATATTTTTCATTAGATAAATCTACAAATGTTCCAAGTTCTAATGATTTCCAATTTTGTAATATTTTATTCGTTTGTTTCATTTTATTTCCAACTAGTTTTATATTCTAAATCTATTGCAATATCAAAAATGGCTTCAGCCATTTTAATATTTTTGTTTTTATAAGAATTAAAAAACAGCGGCGGTTTATTATATCTTTCATATCTATTGTAATCTTCTCTATAAAAATATTCTAAATGTGATTTAGTTATTTCTTTATAATGTTTAAATATATTAACAGTCTTATAATTTAATTCTTTTTGTAAAAATTCCCATTTTTTACAATATTCATTAGATAAATATTTTTTATAATCAAAATTCCATAGGACATAAATTATATTATATAAATATGCTCCATATATTCTTTCCTTTAAATTTCCATTGCTAACAGACAAATATCTTAAACCTAATGTAAACTTTTCACTTGCATAATTTATACCAATAGTAGAATCAATTCTATATTTACATTGAAATATTTTTTCAATATTTAAAATTTCTTTTTGTATCTCTTCTTTGTTTAATAATAAATCTTTTTTTCCTTTAACTTTAATTTCTTTCATAAAAATTATATACCATAATAATTAAGAATTAAAATACCTATTTGTTTTAACAAATTAAAATTATATATAAACATCTTTAACACAAATACTGTTATAAATACTAAAGGAACACAGGATTCATAAAAAGATAAATTTTTATGTTTACCATCCTTTAGAATTTTATATTCCATATTAAAAACCTCTATGGGCAACTGTTTTTCTACAAAATTTACAACTTTAAATTTAGCAGAATTTAATTTTTTATATGAATTAATTTTACAAAACCAAATAATATTAATAAGTACTCCAAATAATAATACTAACAAATAGTTAAAAAAAGATGTGTAGGCAATAATTCCAGTGTTTAATAATATGTAGAAATTATTAGATTTCTGCCTACAATCACTTATATGTTGAGTAGTTTCAACATACATTTTGTAAATTTCTAAAATATCGTGTCGTTTATTCTCATTATACTTTAGCTGTTCTTTTAATTTTTTCATTAAGATCCCCTAATTGCTCTTACTATGGATTCTGTATTCCAACCCACAATTTCATCTGCATTTACTTTTACAAAAAAAGACGTTCTTTCCGAACCCCATGGCTCTATAGCAATTATTTTTTTATTTAAATTTTTTGCTATTTCAACTTCTTTATTAATCCATTTGCTATAAGTAGAATATACTCCCGCTAAAATTAAAACAACAGATGTTGGTCTAATTTTATTTTCAATTGCTTCTCTTAATTGTCTATCTGTTCCATTTGTATGAATAGGATCATTAAAAGGAACAGAATAATTTCTATATTCAAAATAAGGTCTATCATTCAATAAATTACATAACCGTTGATATTCATCAAAATAAGACCAAGAATGACTGATAAAAAGATTATATACCATAAAGCTCTCCTATTACTTCTTCAACTTCTTTTGTTTGTTTTCAAGTTTTTTGATACTTTCTACTACCGGTAAATCTTCCGGCATTGTCCCACCAAGTTCTTCTATAGTTTGCCTTACTTTTTTACCAACTTCAAAGTGTGTTTTATTTGCTTGATATTTATTATTTATCTTTTCT
>ONEP01000227.1 GCA_900316875.1 Candidatus Ruminimicrobium bovinum | reverse complement strand
TAAAAAAGAAAATCCTTATTATGAACAATATGACAGACTTTTAAAAATAGCAAAAAAATATGATGTTACATTAAGTTTGGGTGACGGTTTCAGACCGGGCGGAAACCCGGATGCAACCGACGGTCCGCAACTTGCGGAACTTTCAATACTCGGCGAACTTGCATTAAGGGCAAGAAAAGAAGGTGTGCAGGTAATGATTGAAGGTCCCGGACATATTCCGATAAACCAGGTTCAAGCAAATGTTCAGCTTGCAAAAAGATTAACACATAACAGTCCGTTATATTTTTTAGGTCCGTTGGTTACCGATATTGCTCCGGGTTATGACCATATAACATCGGCAATAGGCGGAGCAATGGCTGCAAGTTACGGAGTTGATTTTATTTGTTATGTTACGCCTGCCGAGCATTTAAGACTTCCTGATGTTAATGATGTTAAAGAAGGTGTAATTGCCGCAAAAATTGCGGCACACAGTGCAGATATAGTTAAAAATGTAAAAGGTGCAAAAGAAAAAGATTATCAAATGTCAAAATACAGAAAAGAAAGAAATTGGGAAAAACAAAAAGAATTTGCGATAGATCCTGAAAAATTTGAAAAAGAAAGGGCAAAAATAGCACCGAATTTAAAAGATACATGCTCGATGTGCGGTGAGTTTTGTTCAATGAAAGAAGAACTTTAAGAATCGCAAAGCGATTTGAAAAATAGAAGATTAGAGAACTGGAGGATTGGAAGCAAAAATGAAAGTAAAAGTACCTGCAACAACGGCTAATTTGGGGCCCGGTTTTGATGTCTTGGGAGCAAGTTTATCCCTGTATAACGAATTGGAAGTTTCTTTTGCAAGCGATCCCAAGAAAGCGAAGTTCGTTATTGAGGGAGAAGGTAAGAAAATATTACCTAAAAACGAAAGTAATATTTTATGGAAAGCAATGGATGCTGTTTTCGGATTGCTTGATTTAAGAGAAAAATACAATTTAAAAAGTTTTAATATAAAATTAACAAATAATATCCCTTTAAGTTCCGGACTCGGTTCTTCCTCTGCTGCACGGGCTGCAGGTATAATTGCCGCAAATCAAATTTGCGGTAATAAATTAACAAAAGGTGAAATGGCTCAGCTTGGTGTAAAACTTGAAGGACATCCAGATAATATTATTCCGGCATTTTACGGCGGTGTTTGTATATCGATAAACAGAGGCGACGATAATATAGAAGTAATTAAATTACCGATACCGAAAATGCAGGCGGTTGTATGCACTCCCGGTTTTGAGCTTGCAACCGAAAGATCGAGAAATATTTTACCCGCAAAATATGAAAGAAAAGATGTCGTTTTTAATTTAGCAAGAATATCTCTTCTTACAAAAGCATTTTGCGACGGTGATTTTAAAGTTTTAAAAGAGGCCATGCAGGACAAATTGCATCAACCTTACAGAGCAAAATTAATTCCGGTGATGCAGGATTTAATTTCTTCGGCAATGGAAAACGGTGCTTATGGTGCATGTTTGTCGGGTTCAGGTCCTTCAATGATAGCTTTTTGCAATAAAAATAAAGCTCAAAATATTGCAAAGTGTATGGCAAAAATTTGGAAGAAAGAAACTGTTCCCACAAAAACTTTTATATTGGATTTTGATAAAACCGGAGCAATAACACCAGAAAATTAGAATTATAGATGTAAGGAGAATATAAAATGGCATTAATCGTGATGAAGTTTGGAGGTTCTTCCGTAGCAGACAGTGACAAAATGAAACATGTTGCAAATAAAATTATTGCAAGAAAAAAAGGCGGTAATAAAGTTGTTGTTGTTGTTTCCGCCCCCGGAGATACTACAGATGATTTAATTACAAAATGTGAAGAAATTACGGCGGAACCTAACCCGAGAGAAATGGATATGCTTCTTGCAACGGGTGAACAGATGTCTATTTCATTACTTGCAATGGCAATACAAGCTATGGGACATAAAGCGGTTTCTTTGACGGGCTTTCAAGCAGGTATTGCTACAAATGATGAATATACAAGGGCAAGAGTTCAAAAAATAAATCCGAAAAAGATTTTTTCATTGCTGGACAAAGGTAACATTGTTGTTGTTGCAGGTTTTCAGGGTATGAATAAAGCCGGTGATATTACAACTTTGGGAAGAGGCGGTTCGGATTTAACGGCAGTTGCACTTGCCGCACAAATGAAAGCAAATGTTTGCGAAATTTACAGTGATGTTGAAGGTATTTTTACAACAGATCCCAGAGTTGTAAAAGATGCAAGAAAAATAGATTTAATTTCTTATGAAGAAATGCTTGAAATGGCAGGTTCGGGTGCGCAGGTTATGCAGACAAGAAGTATAGAAGTTGCAAAAAATTACGGTATAGAAATTCATGCAAGGTCAACATTTTCGGATAAGGAAGGAACATACATTGTAAGTGAAGAAAAAATAGGGAGAAAAAAAATGGAAAACCTTATGGTATCGGCAGTAACATTTGATAAAAATCAAGTAAAATTTTCTTTAATAGATTTACCGGATATTCCGGGAATGGCAGCAAAAATTTTCAGTTCCATTGCAAAACTCGGTATAAATGTAGATATGATAATTCAATCTGCAGCTTGGGACAAAAAAAATGATATTTCTTTTACGGTAAGTAAATCCGATATGAAAAAAACTCAACAGAAAGTTGACGAACTTGCAAAAGAATTGGGTGCACAAAAGGTAACTTGCGACGAGCATGTTGCAAAGGTATCTGTTGTAGGCGTGGGAATGAAAACACATGCAGGTGTTGCATCAAAAATGTTTGATATTTTGGCTAAAAACAAAATAAATATTGAAATGATTTCTACAAGTGAAATAAAAGTTTCATGTGTAATAGACGAAGCCGATACAAATAAAGCGGTTAATGAATTACATAAAGGATTTAAACTAAACAAAAAATAATTTTTGCAAAGCAAAAATTATTTTTGAGGTATATAGAAATAAAACAAAATGTAAAGCATTTTGTTGATGTATTGATGGATATAGGCAGCATAGAGTTGTTGTTTTAAAAATTCTCTTTTTCGCACTCAGTGTCGCCATTCGTTTGAAATTTTTAAAGCCGTGCGACAACTTGAATTTTCCTAACATCT
>ONEP01000115.1 GCA_900316875.1 Candidatus Ruminimicrobium bovinum | reverse complement strand
TTTTTGTTTGTTTTTCCTTTTTTCATCTCCTTTTCTCCGTTCTTTTATTTTATAAAAAAACGGCAATATCTATTTTGACCTTATCATGCAAGTATTAGAAAAAATGTTATAATTATAGTATGAGAGTTGTAAAAAAATTTAACAACTCTTAATGGTATAGACAGACAGAGTCTGTTCATTAAAAACATTTTTTGCATTAAATATAAATTTAATATTATAAATTAAACAAAACACAGGTTTTTGTTTGAAAAATAAAAAAGGAGAATAAAAATGAAAAAAACAAAATTTATGTCGGTTTTGGTAGCTGTATTGTTTATTTTCAGTATAATAAACCCTTCTTTTGCAGTTGTGGAAAATTTTTCAAACGGTAAAGCGGATATGGGAATTACAAAGGATGTAGAAAATAATAATATGCATACTACATCTTCAAAGGTTACATTTAATAATGCTAAAGTTAAAAATATATGGCGGTTGGAAGATAATGGAACAACTATATACTATGCTAACGTTTCATATGGTTCAAAAGAGTCAAATGTAGAAATAAGTAAAAATTTATATAACTATATAGCAAGTGGAAAGGTATCACAAGAAAATATATCTTTTTCTGTGAATGAAGCTGAACCGAAATATGTAAATAATACATATATTATCCAAGGAATAAAACCAAAAGTAATAAACGGAATTATAGAGGGGGAATAATATAATTGTTTATAATCCTGATACGGATAAATTAGAAAGTAAAAGTATCAAAGGATTGAGTTCCGAGCAAAGTAAGAGTGCTTTTGAGTTATGTTAAAAAAGCACTTAAAGAAAATAATATTATAGCAACTGTAGTTAAAGGACTTGCAAGTTTGATAAAAACAAAAATAAATGATAATACCATAGGCAAAGTACAAGTTAAAGGTAATCAATTAATAGTAATAAATAAAAATGGCAAAGTAATGGAAAACCTAAAAATAAATGTAGAAGGGTTAAGTGGAGCTCAGAAGAAAGATCTTGCTAACAAATATACTAATAAACTAAACAATAAAAACAAAATAGTAAAAAATAAAGAAATAAAAGGGGAAATAAACAAATTAAAAAAAGAAGTAAAAAGTAAAGTAAAAAGTAATACGTGCAGCAAAGTACAAGTAAAAGGTAATAATTTGGTGGTAAAGAATAAGAATGGCAAAGTAATGAAAAATCCGAAAGTAAATGTAAAAGGATTAAGTAAAAAACAAAAGGAAACACTTGCTAAGAAATATACTAATAAATTAAAAAATAAAAATATAGTATTAGATAACAAAAAAATAAAAAATGAAATAAACAAATTAAAAAAAGAAGTAAACAAACTCAAACCAAATAAAAAGAAAACAAATAATTCCAATTTAGAATTTAGTGGTAGTGGCAGTGGTGGATATAAGGATTTCGGCTTTGATACAGGTGATTCTAATGCAGGTGCATCAAGTGCTGGTTCTTCAGATGGTGGATATGGGGATTTCGGTTTCAAGTAATATAAATTTGTTTTTCATAATTTTATAACTAAACAATGAAAAAACGAAAAAAGAATTAAAAAACTTAAAAACTACTCTAATAAAAATTAGGGTAGTTTTTTTGTTTATGTTTTTATGATTTTTTAAGAAAACACAAAAAGAAGAATAATATGGATTATTTATTTAAATAAATAATAAAAACACTTATGGCAAAGCAGAAAACAATTGTTGGATAAATAATAAAAAATTCACAAAAATTTCACAAATGGATGTTGAAAAAGTTGTAAGATGTGTTAGAATAATAGTATGAAGAATTTAGGAATTTATACTATTATAAGAAATATTGTCCGTAGGACACCGACAACTTTTCAGCTTTTAAGCATCTCAGCATTTCAGCTTAAAAAAATGCTAAGCGTTTTTTTAGTTGTGGCAATATTTTTCAACGGCTTTATTCCGAAGAGTGCGGAATTTAAAAATAATTTTATTGAAGCGATAAGCTGTGCGGTAGAAACACAAACGAACTTTTTAGATAAGTATGCGGACAGTGTAGTAAATGTAACAAACGGGATAGCA
>ONEP01000021.1 GCA_900316875.1 Candidatus Ruminimicrobium bovinum | reverse complement strand
CCGTCGCCTGTTGTTGCTGTGCAACATGTTATTGGAACACCTAAAACTTCCGTCAATTTTTTTATATTTATTCTGATACCTGCCTGCAGTGCTTCATCCCGCATATTTAAAACCAATATCATTGGAATTTTAAACAATGCAAGTTCACAAAATAAATGCAAAGATCTTTCAATATTTTTCATATCGCAAACTTGCACAATAATGTTAGGTTTTTCTTTTATTATTAAATCTCTTGTAACCTGCTCATCTTCGGATAACGGCATTAAAGAATATGTGCCTGGGGTATCTACAACCTGATATTGTTCATTATCAATAGTAATGTTTCCTCTTGTTACATCAACCGTAGTGCCTGCATAGTTTGAAACAACGGCATATTGCCCGGTAAGTTTATTGAATATTACCGATTTGCCGACATTCGGATTGCCCACAAATGCTATAAGTTTTGACATTTATTTTTTACCTTCTTTTATACTTCCAGCAGAAACCGTTGTTGTAATTCCGCCTCTGATTTTAAACACTAATTCAACATATATTTGTTTCGGTTTCAATAATTCTTTAATATCTTTAATAATACTGTTTACGACAGATTCGTGAACCATTCCCACCATTCTGTAAGACTGCAAATACATTTTTAACGATTTCAGTTCAACAACAACTTTGTTCGGAATATACTGAATTTTTAAATGTGCAAAATCCGGCAAGCCCGTCCACGGGCAAAGGCATGTAAATTCGTCTGTTTCTATACAAACATTTATATTGTTTCCTACATATTGGTACGGCATGGCTTGTAACAATTTTTTTGATACTTTTGTAAATTCCGGCATATTTTTCATAAATTTTTCTCCTTTAAAACTTTTGTTAATTTTATCAAATTTTTTATTTTTAAGTCACATACACATTTTTATTACGACAAACTTGTCTTTACAAATTAGTTTAAAGTATAATATACAAAAAAATGGAAATTAAACTATGGAATTACATAATCAACAAAAAATTTATGAAGAATTAAAAACGTTAGTATTGGCAGAATATCCTATTATCTATGTTGTTTCACATGAGGAAGACAGAGTTATAGAAACAATAAATGAAATAGCAACAAATTTATCTAAAAAAGTTTATTTTTGGGATTGTATCAACGGTTTTTTAGACAGTGACGAAAAATTTTTTGAAGGTTCTTCAAACCCTACAAATGCAATATCCGTTGCTAAACAAATGAAAAGTGATGAAGAAATTATTTTTGTATTTAAAAATTTACATTTTTTTATGGACGATAAACAAGTTATACAGGCATTAAAAGATTTAGGGAAAAATATAACCGTAACACGGAAAACTTGTTTTATAATTTCTCCTGTTTTAAAAATTCCGATAGAACTTGAAAAAGATATAACCGTAGTTGATTATCCGTTACCGGATACAAACTATATTAAAAATATTTTTGACGGTCTTTGTAAATCCGTATCCGAAAATCCGGATATCATTATTGATTTCAAAAAAGATGAAGAAGAAAAATTATTAAAATCAGCATGCGGACTTACAAAAATTGAAATAGAAAATGTCTTTTCAAAAGCAATAATGAAAAGCAGAAAATTTGATGTAAAAGATATAGATTTAATCCTTTCCGAGAAAAAACAAATAATAAAAAAATCGTCAATTCTTGAATACTACGATTCTTGTGAAAATATGGCAAATATAGGCGGACTTGAAAATTTAAAAACCTGGATATCAAAAAGAACACGAGCTTTTACCGACGAAGCAAGAAAATTCGGACTTCCGGAACCTAAGGGAATTTTATTACTCGGTGTTCAGGGTTGCGGTAAAAGTTTATCAGCCAAAGCAATATCTTCTATATGGAAAACTCCTTTATTAAGACTTGATATGGGTGCAATATTCGGTAAATATGTAGGAGATTCGGAAAACAATATAAGGAAAACAATAAAAATTGCGGAATCGGTTGCTCCTTGTATATTATGGATTGATGAATTGGAAAAAGGTTTTTCGGGAGTGGGTTCTAACGGAGATTCTTCAGGAACATCTTCAAGAGTGTTCGGCTCTTTGCTTACTTGGATGCAGGAAAAAACAAAACCTGTTTTTATAATTGCGACTTCAAATGATGTTTCGGCTTTACCGCCGGAATTACTAAGGAAAGGCAGGTTTGATGAGATATTTTTTGTAGATTTACCTACAAAAAAGGAAAGAAAAGATATTTTTAAAATTCATTTATTAAAAAGAAATAAAGATATAACGAATTTTGATTTTAATTTACTTGCAGAAAAATCAAACGGATACAGCGGAACCGAAATCGAACAAGCCGTAATTGCCGCTTTATATGATGCCTTTGATGAAAACAGAGAAATTGAACTTAATGACATAATAATTAATATAGAAAAAAGTGTTCCTATGTCCATAACAATGAAAGAAAAAATAGATTGGTTAAGAAATTGGGCAAAAAACAGAGCCGTTCCGGCTTCCAAACCGGAAAATATTTAGGAATTTAAAAATTAAGATAACATGAGTATTTTATATGAATGAAGAAACTGAAGAGTTATTAATAAAAGCGGAAGGGAAAAATAAAGAAAAAGCATTAGATGCAATGATAATGTTATCTAAAGTTTATACTTATGGTTTATACGGAGAAAAGAAAGATTTAGAAAAAGCTGAATTTTGGTCAAAAAAAGCAAATAACTTAAAACAGACATTACCGAAAAAAGATTCCGTTCCTGATGATATTTTCAAAAGAGCAAGAGAGTTCAAACGAAATTTATTGCGAAGGCAAAACCTTGAAGCTAATAAAACTTTTGCTACAAGATTTAATAATATCGGGCAAAACATTAAATTTGTTAATCCAAACAACAAACAATTATCAAATAAACACATAAAATATGATATGGCTTTCAGTTACAGATTTGATAATATTCAAAATAATCTTAAAATTGTTAACGCAAAAAATACAACATATCCCAAACAAAATATAAAAAAGTTTACCAACAGGTTTGATAACATTCAAAAAAACCTTAAGTTTGTTATAAAAGATACCTTTGCTGATAAAAAATGTCAAAATAAATAAAATTTTCTTGCCTTACAGCAACTCTAATGTTGTATAATAACACAACAATTAAAAACTAAAGGAGCTTTTATGAAAAAATTTTCCGTTTTATTAAGCTTATTGCTTCTTTCTACAACGATTTTTGCGGATGAAATTAAATTAAGTTTGGAAGATTTTTCAAAACAACAGGATACAATAACAACAACACAGGAAATAACACAGGAAGAAATTGAAAGCAAACATTCAAATCAGGCCATGGATGTTTTACAAAATACTACAGGTGTTTTCGTTCAAAAAACAGCCGATATGGGAAGGTCTGACCCTGTTATAAGAGGTTTCGGCGACAGTTGCAGAAAAATATTTGTTGCAATTGACGGAAAACCGGAATATATGTCATTATTCGGTTGCGGAGTATCTCATTCCATACTGTCAGGTAACATAGACAGAATAGAAATTACGAAAGGTCCCGACAGTGTTTTATACGGTTCGGGAGCTCTCGGCGGTGCCATAAATATTATTACAAAAATGCCGACAAAACCTTTTGAAGGAAACATTAATGTTTCGATAGGTTCTTTTAATACTCAAAATTCAAAAATATGGTTGGGCGGAATACAGGACAATATCTTTTACGAATTTTCCGCAAACAAAGCGGCAAGCGACGGGCATTTGGAAAATTCTCAATATAATGCAACCGATTTATATGAAAAATTAGGTTATATTTTTAAAGACGGCGGTGTTGTAAAAATACAAGCAAAACAATATTCCGGTTTAACACATTATCCGAAACCTGCTTCAGGCGGTAATTGGCCTGCAAATTATTGGGAAGATTATCACAGATATTCGCTTCAGGCAGATTACAACAAATTATTTTCAAGGTCGGAACTTTCTTTAAAAATTTATGAAAATTGGGGAGAACATAAATTTTCAACCAATTTTCATTCAAAGGATTCTTTAATAGGTGCACTTGCAAATTATGATATTGAAATAGGTGAAAAAGACATATTAAAAACAGGTGCGGAATTCAGACAGCAGGAAGGGAAACTTGTCGATAAACCGGTGCCGTCACCTATGAAATTAGGCAGTTGGAAAACTTCAAGCTGGGCAATATTTGCTTTGGACAAACATAACTTTACAGATAATTTTTCCGCAGTTGCAGGGGCAAGATATAACAACGACGAAATATCTGGTGATTTTGTTGCTGCAAGGGCAGGGTTGGAATATGAATTTATAAAAGATATGTTTTTAAAGGGCTTATACAGCAGAGCATTCAGAAGCCCGTATTTGAATGAATTGTATCTGCTACCTACAAGTAATGAAAATTTAAAACCTGAAGTAATCAATAATTATGAAGTAGGTTTTGACATAAAAAAAGAAGATTTTACTTTTAATATTACCGGGTTTGTAATGAAAGGTGATAATTTAATTCAGGTTGAAAAAGGAAAATTCAGAAATGCAGGAGATTACGAATTTAAAGGTTCGGAAATTGTTGCGGGTTATGTTTTTAATAAATATGTAAATGCAAAAGCCGGATATACTTATTTTAATGCTGGCAAACATACACAAGGCAGGCCCGAACAAAAAATAGATACCGAAGTTAATTTTAAAGTAAATAAATGGAGCTTAACATTAAACGGCATGTATGTAGGTGAATATTATGCCGCAGATAATAAACAAAACAGATTGAATGATTTTACCGTAGTAAATGCAAAACTTGCTTACGAAGTAAATACGAATATAAAATTATTTGTTAACGGGCAGAACTTAACAAACCAAGATTACGAAATATTTATCGACAGGCAAACCGATGCTTTTCCTGTTATGCAAATGCCCGGTGCTGCCGTATATTTCGGCACGGAAATTAAATTTTAATACAAATTAACTTATACAACATATTGATTAAAACACAATATAAAATACTTTATATTGTGTTTTTCTTATTGACAAATTAAAAAATAAAAAATATAATCAATTCATATTTTGAAAATTTTGTTGGTGTTTTTTTACAAACTTAATAGGAAATTCCGTTAAAATCGGAAGCACTCCCGGTGCTGTGATAGGGGACGAAAAACTTTTAATCAAAACAATCACTGCTTATTTTTAAGCGGGAAGATAAAGTTCAGTAGGTTATTACCCTTAAGCCAGAAGACCTGCCAATAAATACATATCGCTTATAAAAGTTGTCGAGGAATAACTTTTTATAATATTAATGGAAACAAGAAAATCAGGGTGCATTTCCATATTTATGTAAAAATAAAAATTTTTTGATAAATAGGAGAAATGCAAAATGGAACAAATCCTTTCGGTTTTTGATTGTATTCTAAAAAGAGACGGCAAACAGGAAAAATTCAATTCCAAAAAAATCCAACAGGCAATTTTAAAGGCAGGTCAGGCAACGGGCGAATTTGATGAGCAGACAGCTTCAAAATTAACGGTTAAAGTTTTGAGTATTGCACAGGAAACCGTCAGTAACGGGAAACCTACCGTTGAACAAATACAGGATATCGTTGAAGAAGTTTTATTAAATTCTCCTTATAAAGCATCGGCAAAAGCATACATTATATACAGAGACCAACATTCAAAAATAAGAGATGTTATTTCAAATTTCAATATTGATTTGGTTGACCAATATTTATCAAAAAAAGACTGGCAGGTAAAAGAAAACAGCAATATGTCGTATTCGTTGCAGGGATTAAACAACTATATATCTTCCGAAGTCAGCAAAGCTTATTGGTTAAATAAAATTTATCCTAATGAAATAAAACAGGCACACACCGAAGGCGATTTACACATACACGATTTGGGAATTCTCGGTGTATACTGTGTAGGTTGGGATTTATACGATTTATTGGTTACCGGATTTAAAGGTGTTGCAGGTAAAATTGAATCTTATCCGGCAAAACATTTTAAAAGTGCATTGGGGCAAATTGTAAATTTCTTTTTTACCTTACAGGGTGAAGCTGCAGGTGCACAGGCATTTTCAAGTTTTGATACATTGCTTGCACCGTTTATTGCCTATGACAATTTATCTTTTAAAGAAGTAAAGCAGGCATTACAGGAATTTTTGTTTAATTTGAATGTTCCCACAAGAGTAGGTTTTCAATCTCCTTTTACAAATTTAACTTTTGACTTAAAAGTTCCAAAACACTATAAAGACGAAGCCGTAATTATCGGCGGAAAACCGCAGGATAAAACTTACGGACAGTTCCAAAAAGAAATGGATATTTTAAACAAAGCATTTTTGGAAGTTATGCTTGAAGGCGATGCAAAAGGAAGAGTTTTCAGCTTTCCTATCCCCACATACAATATAGGAAAAGATTTTGATTGGGACAACCCCGAACTTAAATTGTTATGGGAAATAACGGCAAAATACGGTATCCCCTACTTTGCAAATTTTGTCAATTCCGATATGGACCCCGACGATGCAAGAAGTATGTGCTGCAGACTAAGAATAGATAACAGAGAACTTAGAAGAAGAGGCGGCGGGCTTTTCGGAGCATCACCTTTAACAGGTTCAATAGGTGTTGTTACTTTGAGTATGCCGAGGTTAGGATATTTGGCAAAAGATGAAAAAGATTTTTTTGAAAAACTTGAAAAATTGATGAACATTGCAAAAGACAGTTTGGAAATAAAAAGAAAAGTTTTGGAAAAGCTTACAGACCAAAACCTTTACCCGTATATGAGTTTTTATTTAAGGAACATAAAACAAAGATTCAATTGCTATTGGAAAAACCATTTTTCAACAATCGGTGTTTTAGGTATGAACGAATGTTGCTTAAACTTTTTAAAAGAAAACATTGCAAGTGATAAAGGTAAAAATTTTGCTTTAAAAGTTTTAAATTTTATGAGAGATAAAATGCAAAGCTTTCAGGAAGAAACAGGCAACATTTATAATTTGGAAGCAACACCTGCGGAAGGAACATCTTATCGGCTTGCAAAAATAGACAGACAAAAATATTCCGATATTATTTTTGCAAATATGGAAGCCGTTAAACAAAATAATCCTCCGTTTTATACAAATTCAACACAGTTACCTGTAAATTATACCGACGATTTATTTGAAATTTTACAATTACAACACGAAATACAATCTTTGTATACCGGCGGAACGGTTCAACACATGTTTATAGGAGAACAAATCACAAACACCGAAGCTATGAAAAACTTTATAAAAACAGCTTTTACAAATTATAAGTTGCCGTATATGTCCATTACACCTACATTCAGTGTATGTCCCAACGACGGGTATTTAAACGGTGAAGTAAAAGTTTGCCCTCATTGCGGAGCAGCCTGTGAAGTGTATTCGAGAGTTGTAGGATATTTAAGACCTGTTTCTCAATGGAACGACGGCAAACAGGAAGAATATAAAATAAGAAAAGTAGCAAACATGTAAAATTGCCTTCGGCAATTTTACGGATGGATAGAAGTATAGAAGAATAGAGGGATAGAAGTATAACGACAAACAACAAACAATAAGAAAAACAAAGTATATCAAAAAATGGCATTGCAGACTTGATCCGCATCTATAGATATAAAAGTTTCTCTTTGTTGTCATTGTGAGCAACCATAGGTTGTGTGGCAATCTATTTCGTGAAGTCGTTTCTATACATCCATACTTCCATACATCTATACATCAAAAAACACGGAGTGTTTTATCATGAGAATAGGCGGACTTCAAAAATTTTCATTTATAGATTATCCGGGCAAAACAGCTGCAATTATTTTTACACAAGGTTGTAATTTTAAATGCGGTTATTGTCATAACCCGCAACTTGTTTATCCTTCTTTATTTAAAGTTTCAATACAGGAAGAAGAAATTTTTGCTTTTCTTGAAAGCAGAAAAAATCAGTTGGACGGGGTTGTAATAACAGGCGGTGAACCTACATTACAACCAGATTTAATAGATTTTATAACAAAAGTAAAGGATATGGGCTTTTTGATAAAACTTGATACTAACGGGTCAAACCCTAAAGTTTTAGAACAAATAATAAAACAAAAATTAGTAAATTTTATTGCAATGGATATTAAGGCACCGTTTGACAAATATAATTCGGTTTGTTGTGTTCCGGTAAACATTGAAAATATAAAACTCAGTATAAATTTAATTAAAAAATCCGGTATAAACTTTTTGTTTAGAACAACTTACGACAAAACAAAATTGTTTGATAAAGATATTCAAACAATGACAGATTTTTTAAATGTTGCAGGTTTTTATAAAATACAAAAATGCAACCCGGTTATATACCATTCACATATAAACTAAACAATTTTTGCAAAATTTCTACTCTTTTTGTAGAATTACCTACAAACAAGGAGGTAAATTATGAACAACGAAAACAACAACAAAAAAAACGTATCTTTTATTGAAGAACCGAACAAATTATCACATATAAAAAATGTTATAGCAATTGTAAGCGGTAAAGGCGGTGTAGGTAAAAGTATTGTTACATCAATGCTTGCTTGTTCAATTTCCAAAAAAGGTTATAAAACCGCAATTATGGATGCCGATATAACAGGTCCTTCAATACCTAAGAGTTTCGGTGTGACGAATTTAAAACCTATTAACGGTGACGGCGGATTTTTCCCTGTTAAAACAAAAAACGGAACAGATATAATGTCAATAAATTTACTGCTTGAAAATGAAACCGACCCGGTTATATGGAGAGGTCCTGTAATTACGGGTGTTATAAAACAGTTTTGGAAAGATGTTATTTGGGGTGATATCGATTATATGTTTATAGATATGCCCCCGGGAACTGGAGACGTCCCGTTAACCGTTTTTCAAACAATACCGGTAACCGGTATTATTATTGTAACTTCCCCTCAGGAACTTGTTTCAATGGTTGTTGAAAAGGCCGTTAATATGGCTAAAATGATGAATATTCCTATTTTGGCTTTAGTTGAAAATATGAGCTATGTTAAATGCCCGGATTGTTCAAAAGAAATTGAATTGTTCGGTAAAAGCCATATAACCGAAACTGCAAAAAAATTCAATATTACCGTAACCGATAAAATGCCTATTGATACAAATATTGCAGCAACTTGCGATAAAGGTGAAATTGAAAATATACAAACCGGGTATTTAAAAAACACTTTAAATAAAATTGAAAGTTTATCGGCTAACTAATTGTTTAACAAAATATTTGAATACTCGTAATCAAGCATTTTTTCAATTGCTTTATAATTAGGCATTATTTTTTGTATAAAGTCATAAAATTGTTTTGAATGCCCGATAAAAAGCAAATGGGTAAGTTCGTGCAGAACCACATATTCAATACATTCGGGTCTTGTTTTATAAAGCAACAGGTTTAAAGTTATTTTTTTATCTTTGGGAACACAACTGCCCCACTTACTTTTTAAAACTTTTGCTTTTAATACAGGTTTTATAATATTGTATTTTTGAATTTCAGGATAATATTTATCAAGAATAATTTCAAAATATTTTAAAGCGGTTTCATAAAAATATTTTTCATATTGTTTCTTTATATAATCGTTATCCTGATATTTTTTAGAATAAATACAAATAGTAAAACCGTCATTTATTACTTTATCAACGTTGCTTTTATAAACAAAAACAATATATTTAGTCCCCAATATTGCGGCAACACCACCGTGACAAATATTATCTGCTATTGTGTCGTTATCTTTAAATTTAAGAATTGTTTTTTCTATCCATTTTTTATGTCCGGCAAGGAATTTTGAAATTTCATTAAAGTCGGTTCTTAAAGAAGCCGACACTTCTACGGAAGTATCGGGTAATATTTTCAAATATATATTTCTTATTTTTTTTCTTTTAACGGTAACATTAATAATTTTTCCGTTAAGTAATTGTAATTGAATAATTTCCGTCATTTATTTAAACAAATTTCTCTGTAATTGCAGTATTTACACAAATAGCTTTTCTGAGTTTTTTCAAAGCATTCTTTGTCTTTTGGAATATTTTTAT
>ONEP01000254.1 GCA_900316875.1 Candidatus Ruminimicrobium bovinum | reverse complement strand
AATTTTAGAAAATGATTATAACAACTTTGTTCTTTCATTTCAAGTAATATAGGAGGATTTAGATGAGTAAAGTTGCAAATTTTAAAGTTATGGTAATGCAATGGTCAAAAAAACATAAGAAAGAATTAATTGCATTAGTTTTACTTGCGTGGTTGATACTATTTATTATAAATATGATATTAAAGAATCAGGCGCAAAAAATTGATCCTCCAAGTACATCATATGCACCATACAAATTAATCTATTCACATGATGATGAAGTAGTGCCAGAAGAAACTCAAAAAAATATAGAAAATCTTCTAGATAAATATTTTAATTATTGTAATGAAGGAGAATATGAAGAAGCCTATAAATTAATAACTTCAGAATGTAAAAAAAAGTTATATCCTTCTTTTGCAGAATTTAAAGGATATGTAGATTATGTATTTCAGGGAAAAAAGAAAATATATAATATACAAAGTTTGTCGTCTGTAGGTAATAAATATATATATAATGTTAGAATATTAGATGATATATTAGCAAATGGAACAACAGATGGGTACTATTATTATGAGGAAAAGTTTATTCTTATAGAAGATAATGGAGAAATGAAATTATCAATAGGAGAATATGTAGGTGATGAAAAATTAAATATTCGAGCTGAAGACGACAATATGATTTTTGAAATACAATCAAAATCAGTTGATTATGAAACAGAAACATATACAATAAAAATAACTAATAAAACTGATAAATACATTGTAATTTCAGACAATACGCAAAATAATGAAATTATATTAGATCTTGGTGAACAAACAAGAAGACCAGCTGATATGGAATATCTGTCTATATATGTTAAACCAAATTCAATGACAGTACAAGAAATAAAGTTTAATAAATTTTATGATAATGGGCTAAAGGCTAATAGATTAATACTTGGAAATGTGCGAATATTGAATAGCTATGACTCTAAGACAGGAACAACACAGGCAGATTTGGATAGTGCGATTAAGATATATGGTTATGAAATAAAAATAGATTAATAAAAAGTGTTAAGCTGTAGTAATACAGTTTAACACTTTTTATAGAATTAGCCGTGAAAAATCACCTGAACTGTAACAAAGAGTGACCCATACAGTTTTAATCTATTATTACCTCTTGTTTTTTCTAAAAAAAATGATATATTGAAAAAGAATATTATCAAATGGAGGTAAAAAATGAGTAAGGGAAGAAGATATGATGGCGAACCAAAGTTAAACATGAAGAAAGTGTTTGCAGTATTCGCAACTATATTGATAATAATACTATTTATAATAGGAATTAATCTAATATTAAAAGCAGATAAAAATAAAGTTGTTAGTAAAAATATAGAACTAAATTATTATACAATATTTTCAAATGGAAATTGGGGAGTAATTAATTCAAACGGAGATGTTGTAATTGAACCTATGTATCCTGAAATGATTATTATTCCTAATAAATCAAAAGCCGTTTTTGTTTGTAATTACGAAGTAGATTATAATGAAGGTAATTATAAAACAAAGGTTGTAAATGAAAAAAATGAAGAAATTTTTACAGGATATGAAAAAAAATCTGTAATACTTAATTATGATGAAAACAATAATATATGGTATGATGGTAATGCAATAATCGCTGAGAAACAAGGAAAATTCGGATTATTAAATCTTGATGGTAAAGAAATATTACCATGTGAATATGAAAGCATTACACCATTAAAAGGTATAAAAAATAGTATGCTTGTAAAAAATAATGGAAAATTTGGTATAGTAAATTCAGATGGAACAATTATAGTACCAGTTGAATATGTGTCAGTTTCAGCATTAACAACAGAATATAAAAATGGATTTTTAGTAAAAAATGCTGAAAATAGATTTGGAATAATAAGATCAGATGGTCAAGTTGCTTTGGAGTGTAAGTACGATGAAATAAAAAATATTGAAGATAACACAAATTATATTGTAAAAGAAAATGGAAAATGGAAAGTTACAACAACAGATGGAACAATATTCTTAGAGGGTAAAGTGGATAATGCCGTTGCAATGAACTATGGTAATGTTATAATAAAAGAAAATGGAAAATATGGTATAATCGACTTGACTGAAAACATAGCAGTTCCAACGGTATATGAAAATTTAACTTACATGTTTGAAGATAAATATGTTGCCAAAAAAGATGGAAAATTCGGAATAATTAATTCAAAAAATGAAACAATAGTTGAATTTAAATATACAGATATT
>ONEP01000019.1 GCA_900316875.1 Candidatus Ruminimicrobium bovinum | reverse complement strand
TTGTAAGCGGAACAAATTGAACAGGCAACTTATATTTATCCGCTAATTTGATTCCTAATTTCCCTTCGAAATAACAGGCAATTCCTATTATTGCTTTCGGCTTTTGATTTTCAATAATTTGTTGTATTGCTCTGCCGCCTTTCATTATGTAAATTTTTTCATATCCCAAAGATTGTGCAAAAGAAACAATATGCCCTATTTTACAACCGTTACATTTTGCACAGGAATAAAAAAAACCTTCATCTTTTGCTTTACATACGGCAGTATTTCGCATACAATGCGGAATAAATATAAACCTGTCTTTAAAACCAACAGTTTTAAATTTATTCAACATCGAAGCATTTTTTTTACTAACAAATATTTTGTAATTTGTTTCGTTTATTTTTTTTAATTTAAAACAAAGTTTCATAATCTTTATATTATATCAAATATTTACGTAAAAACGGCAATTTATAACGACAGCTGAGGAGCCGAATGGCAATGTATAATTTACAATGCAGAATGTAAATTAACGACGAACGGCAAAAATTACAAGCAATTTTTAGCTGAGGGTTTGAGGGCTGAGAAGCTGAGGGATAAGAGTTTACAAGAATAACTTATTTTGTAAATTCAAATTCAAAATTACCTATTTTGACAGTATCACCTGTTTTACATCCTTTTTGTTCAAGTGCAAGTTCTATACCCATCTTTTTCAAAATATTTTGAAACCTTCTTAGCGCTTCTTCTTCATTAAATTTTGTCATAGCGGCTAAAGTTTCAACCTTACTTCCGGTAACTACAAAAAAACCTTCATCTTCTTTAGTTACGGTAAATTCAGGTTCATATATATATTTTTTTACCGGAATAGTATCAATCTGTTCATCATCATCTACAGGTATTTGTGTAAGTTTAAAAACATCATATAAAAGTTCTTTTATACCTTCTTTTGTCATATTTGACATTGTATATATTTTTTTATTTTTAACTTTCTTTTTAAAAGTTTTTATGTTACCTCGTGCCGAAGGAATATCGGTTTTATTTAATACTATTACGCTATGTTTTTTTGACAAAAATTTTGAATATTTTTTAAGTTCTTTCTGTAAAATTTTATAAGAGTTATAAGGATCCGTTCCGTCAAAACCGCTTATATCTATCATATAAATTAAAACCTTTGTTCTTTTTATATGCCTTAAAAATTCAAGTCCAAGCCCTTTACCTTGGCTTGCACCTTCTATAATTCCGGGAATATCGGCTATAACCATTTGTTTATCGTCCAAATTAACAACCCCCAAATTCGGTTCAAGTGTTGTAAAAGGATAATCTGCTATTTTAGGACGAGCAGAACTTACTACCGAAAGGAAAGTTGATTTACCTGCATTAGGAAAGCCCACCAAACCGACATCGGCTATTAACCGAAGCTCTAAAGAAATTTCCGCCTGTTCCCCCGGTTCACCCTTCTCGGCAATTCTGGGGGCTGAATTATTTTGAGTTTTAAAAGAAGCATTTCCTCTGCCGCCTCTACCGCCTTTTGCAACAAGAATTTTTTGTCCTAATTCTTTTAAATCCGCAATAACTTCACCGTTTTTATAAACAATCGTTCCGACAGGAACCTTTATAGTTAAATCGTCGCCGTATTTACCGTATTTATCACTGCCTTGTCCTTTATTACCGTTACCGGCAGCAAGTTTAAACCTGTATGACAAATCAAGTAAAGTTATTTTTTTGTTATCCGTTTCAATATAAACATCTCCGCCTTTACCGCCGTTACCGCCATCCGGTCCTCCAAGCGGAACAAACTTTTCTCTTCTAAAAGAAATACAGCCGTCGCCACCGCGACCGGCTGTAACAAAAATTTTTGCTTTATCTATAAACATTGTTTTTTACTTTATAGGGTCAACATTTACAAAACATCTGTCTTCGGCTTTTCTGACAAACTTAACAACACCGTCTATTTTTGCAAATATTGTATTATCCTTACCCATACCTACATTTACTCCGGGATGGAATTTTGTTCCTCTTTGACGAATTATTATAGCACCTGCTTTTGCTATTTGATCGCCGTATATCTTAACACCTAATCTTTTACCTTGTGAATCCCTACCGTTACTTGTGGAACCTTGTCCTTTTACATGTGCCATTTTATTTCTCCTAAAACAAACTACCCTTTAATATCTACAATTTCTAATTCGGTAACATACTGTCTGTGTCCCTGCATTTTTTTATAACCGTTTTTTGCTTTCTTTTTAAATACAAGAACTTTAGGTAACCTTTTTTGCCTTACAACTTTAGCAACAACCGTTGCACCTTCAACCGTCGGTCTGCCTACCATTGCTTTATCTCCGTCGGAAATCATCAAAACCTGGTCCAAAACAACTTCTTTGCCGGCTTCGGCTTCCAACTTTTCAACAACAACATTTAGACCTTTTTCTACTCTATACTGCTTTCCGCCTGTCATTATTATTGCATACATAGTAAATACTCCTTCTATAATCCGTATAGTTTACAAAAATAAAAAAAAGATGTCAAGAAGAATTTTAACCCTCTATTATATTGACTGCGATATCAAGTAATGTTTCGTTTATTTTCATATATTGGTCAAGAATATCCAAATGAAGAGATGACGTTTCTATTGATTCTTTTAAACCTGCATGAAGTCTTGCAATATGTTTTGTTTTAAGTTCGTGAACTACCGATGTAAGTTTGTTTATGTCATAACTTAATTCGGCAGCAGATGTTTTATCATATTTAATAAAAGTATCAACCGTTTTTGAACAGTTTTTCCAAACAATATTGTGTAAATATTTTAAATCCTTTAAACCCTCATCGGAAAATTTTAAATTTCTTGTTAATTTTTCATGTGCTATATAAATAATATTTCTGTTTATAATATCGGCAATTTGCTCAAAATCGGCAACTATATACAATAAAACCGTTTCTTTTTGAGCTTG
This sequence comes from Candidatus Ruminimicrobium bovinum, assembly GCA_900316875.1. Taxonomy (GTDB): domain Bacteria; phylum Elusimicrobiota; class Endomicrobiia; order Endomicrobiales; family Endomicrobiaceae; genus Ruminimicrobium; species Ruminimicrobium bovinum. The sequence continues at coordinate 2,984 of ONEP01000019.1, read as the reverse complement.
TTCGGATGAAAGTTTGTTCTGTGCAATTTTTGTAATATATGGAATTATTTCGTCGGTTAAATGTGAAATTTGCAAGCATTTATACTTTACTTTATCTATAACTATTTCATGCCTTGTTTTAAGCGTATTTATTGAATCTTTTACAACCTCCGAAAGTATCTCGGAAAGCCGTTCTATTTCTTTTTTTGACAAATCAAAAGCTTTATCGGTATCGTTAACATATTTTTCATCTATAAAAACGGTTCCGAAAGGTTGTTCTGCCGCGGAATCAGGATAAATAAACATAAAAAATTTATGAAGCAACGGTATAAGCGGCAATATTATAAATGCCGTAAATAAAGTAACCAAAGTATGTGACATTGCAATTTGTCGGGCAATATCTGTTGAAAAAACAAATTTTTCGGTAAAGAATTTAACAAAATATATCCAAGATAATTGTCCTTTATAAAATATAAAAGCTATAAAAGGATATACCAACAAAACACCTAATATTTGGTAACTTAAATGCCAAAACATTACTCTTTTACCGCTTCTTGGTTGGTTAATTGAAGCAACTATTGCGGTAAGGCATGTACCGATTTGTGCACCCAAACAAATACAAATTCCCTGTAACAAAGACAATATTCCCGACGATGCCAACACTATAACAATACCTACGGTTGCTCCGCTGCTTTGGCTGATTATTGTAAAAATTATTCCGAAAATTATCAAAAACAACGGCGAATTTATTTTTGCAATTGAAGCCAATAATTCGGTATTTAATGTTATCGGCAACATTGCTTCAGACATTAACTTCATACCGAAAAACAATAAACCGAAACCGAAAATAGCTTCACCGAATTCCACTAATTTTCTTCTTTTTGAGAAGAAAGAAATAAAATATCCGACCGCTGTTATCATTAAGGCATAATCAACCAATTTAAAAGCAACAAGCTGTCCGGTAACCGTTGAGCCGACAGAAGCACCTACGGTAACTGCCATTGCCTGAAAAAATGTCATAAGTCCGGCACTTGTAAGTGTAATTTGTAAAAGAAGTGTTGCAGTACTTGACTGATTAATACCCGTAACCAAAAGTCCGGTAAAAAAACCTTTTGTTCTTGTATTTGTAAATTTTGTAAGAATTGACCTTATATTTTGCCCTGCAATTTTTTGAAAAGCGGAATTTATTTTAAACATTCCGAAAAGCAGTAATGCACCGCCGCCAAGTATTGCCGCAATCATCATTAAAAGCCAATTTTTATTTAAAACCGAAACGGTAAAGTAAGTAGGATCGGCAAGAACATCATCGGCATTAACCAACACCGTTAAATTTTTATCCGTTTTTTGGTCTATAAATATTTTTGCTCTGGCACAACCGTCCTGATCCGTAAACAAACTTTGTTTGTTAAGGTTTATTAAAGCAATTTCATTATCATTTAAGTAATTACTTTTTGCAAGTATAAAATTGATTTTAACACCTTGAACGGGAACATTGTTTTTGTCGGTTAATAAAACGACAAAATCATCTTTTACATAGTTTCCCCTAAATGCAACTTGTTTATCACCGGAAAGTTTTGTTATTTTAAAATCATAACCGAAGCAAACAACGGGAACAAACAAAAGTAATAAAATTATTATTTTTTTCATTTGACTATTTTTTTATCGCTTATAAACATTCTTCTTATGGTTCTTAAAATTATTTCCATATCAAGAAAAACAGAAGCATTTTTTATATACCACAAATCATAAGCCAATCTTTTTTTTGCATCTCTATAAAAATTTTTCTTATTCTCTTCCGTAGGTTTATCTATTACAAGTGAAAAATTAGGAGCTTTATAGTTTAATTGAGCCCATCCGGTTATTCCGGGACGAACGATTGTTCTTAAAGGATGATTATCAATTAAAGAGTTTAAATATTCATATTCCTTTGTCCATAAAGGCCTGGGACCTACAAAGGAAGTATCACCGATAAATATATTTATTATTTGGGGAAATTCGTCAAGACGAAATTTTCTCAAAATTTTTCCCATTTTTGTTACATTTTCGGTTCCTTCAAACATCGTTTTAAATTTATAAATATATATCGTTTTACCTTTTAAACCGACTCTTTCCTGAACAAACAAGGGAAACTGTTTATCAACTATAAGTATAAGCAAATAAATTACAATTCCTGTCGTTAAACAAAAAGGCATTAATAATAAAGAACATGTAATATCAACTAACCTTTTTATAAAACTTTCTATTCTTATTCGTCTTGAACTTATATATTCCAAAAGCCATCTGTTATTATCAAGGGCAACACGCGGAACCCTTGAAAAAAGTTCTTCAAAAAAATCCAAATCGCTTTTTACTATTGCACCTTTAAAAAGTAAATTCTGTTGCCATTTTTGAGATGTCGCCAAAAGCTCGCTTGAAATTACAATAAAATTGATATCATTAATCTTGTTATAAATTGTATTTAAAATTTCATCCGTTACTTCCATTGAACTTAACAATACATCATAATTTGCATATTTGGACATTTCCGAAATTATTGTATCAAGCGTATGATTTTTACCCAATATAACAACTGTCGTTTTTTTTATGTTAAGCCGTATGTCTTTATAAATTTTTCTGCTTAAATAAACAAGAATAAAATATATTACAAGTGTTATAAGTAATACCGTTTTCGGTGTTGTTGCATGAAAAATTGCTGCCAAAAAATAAATTGAACCTGCGGAAAAGAAGAAATCTATAAAGAAAGCAACCATAATATTTTTATAGTCAAAAACTCTTCTGTTAATATATTTAAAATCGTAAAAAGAAAAAAGCCATAAAATAACAGCCGAAATTATAAAAGGAATTATTAAAATTTTTAAGTTTGAAATAAAAGAAACTTCCGTAAGTGCACCTGTTCTAAAAAAAAGGCCAAGCCCTATTGCTATCGAAAAAGATATTAAATCCAACAACAAAAAGAAAAAACTCATAAAAAAATTACTCCGACAAATTTGTCATACCCGAGCGTT
>ONEP01000058.1 GCA_900316875.1 Candidatus Ruminimicrobium bovinum | reverse complement strand
TAGTAGTAAAATAGAACCTATGGGAGAAGATATAAAAAATGATTATCATTCATATTGGGATATTATTAAAGATAGTAATTCTTCTCCCGCATTACTGGCAAATTGTATGAGACAAGTAATGGAATGTTTCTTTGGCTTTGTAGAAAAGAAGGATTATTATAATGTATTTCAAAAAGAGCCATTGAATAATATAAAATATCGTTCTTTTTACAGATATATGAATAGAGAATCCCATTCTGATATGATAAATTTTTTTACATCGACTGATTTTGATTATAATAGTTATAAAGAAGCTTTTAAATTAGTTTTTAAAGAAAACGGATATGAAGAACATTATAAAAAAATGATGAAATAGAATTGTATTACTATAAAATTTTAAGGAGAAAATAATGGGATATATAGATTCAAAAGTTGAACCTTTAGAGAAAATTTTAAAAGCTGAAATATATTATATTGATTTTTACCAAAGAGAATATATTTGGAAGACAAATGTAGTAAAAACTTTATTAAATGATATTACTTATCATTTTAATCAATCATATAAACCAGATGTAGATATTACACAAGAAACAATTAACAAATACAACTGGTATTATTTAAATATCTGTTTAATAAATAAAGATAAAGATAGTGGTAAACAATATATAGTTGATGGACAACAAAGATTAACAACTTTATGCTTAATAGCTACCAAGTTATATCATTTATTAAACACTAATTCTAAAAAATTTCATAGCTTAATAGGAATAATAAAAAGATGCATATTTGCAGATGATAGTTACGAAGGAAATATATGTTTAATAGATAATGATAAAAGAAGGGAAGTAATGGATTTTATTTTTAAAATAAAAGAACCAAAAACAATAACAGAGGAAAATATCTTAGGAAGATTTAGAGATATTTCTAAATATTTTAATGATTTTTTATATATTGGTGATAAAAAACAAATTTTGGATGAAAAAAAATTAGAAGCATTTACTCACTTTTTTTTAGAAAAACTAATATTAATAAAAGCAAATATAAATCAAAACGATACTCCTATGGTATTTGAAGTAATAAATGATAGAGGAGTAGCTCTAAAACCATTTGAAATATTAAAAGGTAAAATGTTGGGGGCTTTAGATAAAAGTGATATTGAAACTTATAATGACTTCTGGGAAAAATCTTTAAGTAAAATATCGGATAAAGAAGATGAATTTTTCCAGAATTATATGAAAGCTAAATATGTATATACAAAAAATTCTAAAATAGAAACTCCAATAAATAATGAATATCATAGATATATTTTTGAAGACAATGATATAGCTAAAGATTTAAAGTTTAGGAAAGAAGATTTTTCTCATATAGAAAATATTAAAAATTTTATAAAAACAGATTTAGAATATTATTCAAAATTGTATAACAAAATAACATCTAAAACCAAATATGAATTTGTTGATTATAATAAAGAAATTAATGATTTGAACGGTCAATATCAAAATATAATCTCAGCTTGTAGTATTAATGATAGTAACGAAGAAGAAAAGATAAAAAACATTTCTTATGAAATTGACAGAATGTATATGCTTTTAAAGTTAAATGGTTTTTATGATAGCAATGAATATACAGAGATACAATACAATTTAAATAAATTGTTGAAAGGTGCAGATTGTGAAAATTATAGAAGAATATTTAATTCCATTTTAGTAGATATAATAAAAGAAAAAACAGACAAAGATAATGTTGAAACTTTGTTGGATTACAACAGATTTAGCTAAAGAGGATATAATAATTTAAAAGTTGATTTTTTAAAATATTTTTTCGCAAGAGTAGAACAATATTTATGTAAAGAAATAGGTACAGAAATGATTGATAATATTTATAATATATCAATGAAAAAGAATTATCATAGAGAACATATATTGTCAAAAAACGAAGAAAACAAATCATATTTTAAAGATGAACAAGAGTTTGAAAATGAAAGGAATAGAATAGGAGGTTTGTTGTTGCTATATGGTAGAGATAATGAAAGTTCTGGAAATGAACCATATTCGGAAAAATTAAAGACATATAGCAATAGTTTTATTTGGGCAAGAACATTAACAGAAAATTGGTATCATTCAAATAAACGATTTGAAGATTTTAATTTAAGGTTTGAAGCAAAAACAGGTATTAAATTTGAAAGCGAAAAAAAGTTTGATAAAGATGCTTTAGAACGTAGAAGTAAATTACTATTTGAGATAGTAAAACAAATTTGGACACCAGAAATATAACATATCATATTAATACTGCTCCGGTGATAAGATACAGTAAGTTAAAAGTTCAAAATTTTACAAGTTGTTTTTCAACACGAATTTTTATATTATATTATTATATTGTAGAATTGATGTTTGCTATAAATGTTTTTAAAGTTCTTTAATCTTGTTAAAAGGTCAAAATTAAGGTTTAAAAAGCTAAAAGCATAACAGTTATAAAGTTCGTATAATAGCTTGAAAGTTGCTTTAATTTTTGATAAGTTTATAGACGATAAACACTTATATTTAAAGTCGTTTAATAGACGACCCGTGCATGTATGATTGGAACTCTTAAAGAAATTTATAGAGTTTTTGAACAATAAATCCTTCGAAATAACATCGGCTTTTATACCAATGTTATTTTTTATTCCAAATATTTTATATAAATTACTTTTATATTCCAAAACAGTATCAAACTTACCGAAGATATATTTAATATATTCTTTGAGGTCAATAACAGGATAACAAATACAATACATAGTAAATAATAATTTATTTTGATAAAATACAAGAAAATAGGATGTGTTTTTGTGAATAATGTAATAAAATAAGAAAAAACGGGAGAGATAAATATGCTTAATTTTATTAATAAAAAAACTGTAATTAACTTCGTAGTATCAATAATTATTTTATTTTTATTTCTTTTATTAATAGACTTTTTAAATCTTAGGTATATAGACATTAGACATATAAAAATATTCTTGTTTTGTTCCGTTGTCATTAATATTGTATCTTTATTGTTTGTATCTCAAAAGCAATATTATAAAAATTTTATTTTGATATTTTTGTTTTTTATAAGCATATTATTTATCAAAATATTTAACAATCAAACTTTTGATCATGACAGTATCAAATTTTTAATTGCTTTTTATGTAGGGATAACAAACTTATATTTAATTTTAATTTGTTTTTTTTACAAAAAATTTAAATTATTGAGTTATATATTACAATTTCTTTTCTTGTTTCCAACTCTATTTATTTGGCAATATTTTTTTATTTCAGACAGTTTCATTAATACCGACACAATTTTAGCTATTTTTCAAACAAATATCGGTGAAGCAAAATCATATATATATGATTTTATCGGAATAAAACAAATTATAGGTTTAAATATACTATTAATAATTTCTTTTTTTATTTTAAGATTCAACAATAAATTAGTATTGAATAATACCAAAAACAGAAAATTTTTATTAGTTATATTAATAATATCCGTATGTTTAAATATATTTTTAATGTATAGATACAAATATAACATTGTTGCACAAATATTAACTGACACAACAAACAAACTTAAAGAGTATGAAAAGTTTAAAGAACAGGTAGCCGAAAGGAAAATTAGAGATATAAAAATTGATGAAAAAGAAAATATAAATAAAGGTGTTTATGTTCTTGTAATAGGAGAATCTCAGAATAAAGAACACATGTCGGCTTACAGATATAATAAAAAACAACACCATGGTTGGATTCCATGGAAAATGAAAAAAATTTTATTAAATTTGAAAACATATATTCATACCATACACATACCGTGCCGGTTTTAAGTTATGCATTAACATCTAAAAATCAATACAATAAAATTGATATGTCCAAAGCAATATCAATTTTAGATGTAGCAAAAGCTGCGGATATACAAACCGTTTGGTTAAGTAACCAAATTCATTATGGCGGATGGGATACACCTGTAAGTGTAATTGCAGACTCTGCTCAACAACAAAAATGGATAAACGATAATTATGGTGAAACTACCAGAACTACATGGTATGATATAAAACTAATACAAAAATTAAAATCAATAAAACTTTATGATAATATGTTCATAGTGATACATTTAATGGGAAATCATAGTTCTTACGAAGATCGTTATTCAAAAGAATTTGATGTGTTTAAAGATAAAAATTCCAGAATTGCAAAATATGATAATAGTATTTTATATAACGATTATGTTGTAAAAAGCATTTTTGAAACAGTAAAAGATATTCCTAACTTTAAAGCTTTAATATATTGTGCGGATCATGCGGATGCCGTAGATCAAAATTTGTTTCATGATGCTTCGCAATATGTTCCAAATATGACATATATACCACTCTATGTTTTTTTATCTGATTCATATATAAAAAGCAACAAACAAAAATATATAAATTTATGTAATAATAAGAAATATTTTTGGACTAATGATTTATTATTTGACTTATTGCTTGGTATTTTGAATATAAAAATACCTGAAATATATGAACAAGAAAATGATATTACAAATGAAAATTATAATAACAATATAAATAGATTTAGAACTTTAAATGATAAACCTATTACCATGGATTTTAATAATATTGAAAACATTTTAAAATATTACAATATACCTAAAAGTGAATATAAAACCAAAAGAAATATAACTATTACCAAAAGGTCAATATGGTTACATCGGGTAAACCAAAAAGAGAGATTAAAAAAATATTTTGACCTTTATACAGGTTTTGAAATGGCTATATACTTTAATAGTAAAAAACAAAGTTTTAATGTAAGTCATGATAATATAGACGGAGATGAAAATTTGGCTGATATGTTAAAAAATATAAAAGGTTTGGAACAAAAATATTTATGGCTTGATTTTAAAAATCTGGAACAGAGCAACAAAGAAGAAGCTTTAATAAATTTAAATAAAATAGTGGAAGATAATAAATTACAAAGAGATCATATTGTTGTTGAAAGTCCAAATCCGACGGCATTGGATATTTTTAAAAAAGACGGATATTACACATCTTTTTATTTAAATTATTATATTAGCAGTTGGACACAATCTGGTAAATTTCCGGAGTTATTATCCGAATATATAAAAAATTAGATGATAGTATCGTTGATTTTGTTTCTTGTGATGCACATTATTTTGATATAGTAAAATACTATTTTCCGAATGTTGCACATCTTTTTTGGGTGTTGGACGGACCAAATAATCAAAAAAACAAAACAGATTACATTTTTGAAACAGATAAGAACACATATGTGATTTTAAATCAAAACTTTTAAGTTTTTTATTGAAAAATTGATTGAGTTTTTTTCAATTATATATAAATAATGTTGGATATATGGCTACAGCACAAAGTATTATATGTAATATAATAAGATTATTCCGCAAAAAGTGTAAAAATATTATTTTTGTGAAGTAGACTTCACTTTGCAAAAAGGGTAAAATTACCATT
>ONEP01000086.1 GCA_900316875.1 Candidatus Ruminimicrobium bovinum | reverse complement strand
ATTTTCATAACATTTTTTATTTCGGTGGTTTGCCTTTTTAAATTATCTTCCATACTTGCTATGTTTATTCTGTTCCAGTTATTTTCAAGGTTTTGCTGCCATGCCGCTTTATTTCTTGCAATTTCAAAATTATTGTTTTGCATTTTTTCCGTCTCAATAATTGAAGGAACATAAAATTTTCTTGTATATTCCTCAATCATTCTGTTCGTGTTAAACATAGGGCATATCGTTTGCATACAAAGTTTCATTTTTTGTATCCAGCCCCTTGGTAAATTATCAACCCCTCTGTCATAAAAGAGAGGAACTATTTCTTTTTCCAATACTTCGTATAAAGACCTGCTTTCAACTTCGTTTTGATATTCCAAATCCGTATAAGTATCGGTTGTGCCTATTCTCCAGCCGTTTTCGCCGTTATAACCTTCGCACCACCATCCGTCTAAAATACTGAAATTTAAAACTCCGTTAACTGCAGCTTTCATTCCGCTTGTTCCGGATGCTTCTTCCGGTCTTAATGGATTGTTTAACCAAACATCAACACCCTGCACCATATAATGTGCAACATTTACATCGTAATCTTCAAGAAAAACAACTTTAAACATAATTTCCGGGTCTGAAGCCAAACGAACAATGGATTTTATAATTTCCTTACCTTTATCGTCTTTCGGATGTGCTTTTCCGGCAATTATTATTTGAACCGGTTTTTCTTTATCAAGCAAAATCTTTTTTATTCTTTCCATATTTCTGAAAATTAAATTGCCTCTTTTATATGTTGCAAACCTTCTTGCAAAACCTATGGTTAATGCCTCCGGGTCCAAAACTTCATCGGCATACGATATAACCTGTTTTGATAAACCTCTTCTTGCCAATTGGTTTTTAAGACGCTGTCTTGCAAAAGAAACGAGACGTTCTTTTCTTCTTTCATGGCTTCTCCAAAGTTCGGCATCGGGAATTGTTGCAATTCTTTTCCAGATATTTTGGTTTTCCGGTTCTTCAATCCACATATTACCCATGTATCTTTGAAATAAGTTTGCAAAATCGTAAGAAAGCCAAGTATTTGTGTGAATACCGTTAGTAATGTGTGTTATTGGAATTTCTTTCCTGGGAAGATCCGGCCATATATTTTGCCACATCTTTCTTGATACTGTTGCATGCAGTCTGCTGACACCGTTTGCATGCCCGCAAGCTTTAAGAGCAAGAACAGTCATTGAAAAATCTTTGTTTACATTTTGCGATTTTAAATCTTTACCTAAATTTAAAAATTCTTCTTTGCTTAAGCCGATTTCCTTATATAATTTTTCAAAATATTTTGAAACCAAATCCGATGTAAAAACTTCATTTCCTGCAGGAACAGGTGTATGTGTTGTAAATACACATGTTGATTTTACCATTTGTTGTGCCTGTTTAAATGATAAACCTTTAGCCATTAAACTTCTTATTTTTTCAATTAATAAAAATGCGGAATGCCCTTCATTTATGTGAATTGCCGACGGGTTAATATTTAATGCTTCCAAAACTTTCATGCCGCCGACACCCAATATGAATTCCTGTTTAATTCTGTTTTCTCTGTCACCGCCGTATAATTCACCGGTTATTGTTCTGTCTTTAAGTGAATTTTTATGATAGTCCGTATCAAGTAAATACAAAGAAACTCTTCCTACCTGAACTTTCCAAACCCTTGCATAAACAACCGGCGAATCCGGTAAAGAAACCGTTACTGTTAAAGATGTTCCGTCGGAATTTCTTAACAATTCCATAGGCATACGGAAAAAATGGTTCATATTGTATTCTTCCATTTGCCAACCGTCATTTGTTAAATATTGTTTAAAATATCCGTTTCTGTAAAGTAAACCTATACCGACCAAAGGAAGCCCCATATCACTTGCGGATTTTAAATGATCGCCGGATAATACACCGAGCCCGCCGGAATAAATAGGCAAACTTTCGTGTATTGCAAATTCCGTGGAAAAATATGCTATTTTTTTATCTTTATGTTCGGGAAAAGTTGTATCAAACCAGGTTTGCATACTCATATATTTATCCAAATCGCTTTTTACCATTTCCATGTGTGAGATAAAACTTGTATCGTTTGAAAGTTCTTCCAATCTTTCCTGACTTATTAAACCTAACATTGCTTTAGGATTATGATATGTTTCTTCCCAAATATCAACATTCATTCTTTTAAACAATTCTATGGCATCACTGTTCCAACACCACCATAAATTATCAACAATATCAAGAATTGGTTTTAATTTATCCGGAAGTGCCGGCATAACGATAAAACTGTTGGCCTTTTCAAACGAAATTGTTTCCTGATCTTCATTGAATAAATTTTTTTCTTTAATCATATTTTTCTCCATTAAAAAATCGTTTTGCGATTTATTGACAATTTATGTTATTTTACTATTTTTTCAATTACTTTTAAAGATAAGTCAACACCGCATTGTAAATCCTTGATATTAAAAACGGAAGTTGCCGCATGTAAATACCTTGTAGGAATACTTAAAATTCCCGTTAAAATCCCCGACCTGTTCATATAAACAACGGCACCGTCTGTCATTCCTCCGTCTACAATATCTATTTGGTGCTTTATTTTATTTTCTTTGGCTGTATCTATCATAAGTCTTCGTACCTTGTTATTTACTATAGTTCCCCTTCCGGATGCTTCTATCATTGTAATGCCTATGCCGCTGCCGATTTTTAAAGAACAAACTTTTTTTTCTATTCCGGGAACATCGCCTGCAACATTTGTATCAAGTATCAATGCAAAATCCGGATCAATTGCAAAAGAAGAAGTTCTTGCACCTTTTAAGCCGACTTCTTCCTGTGCGGTTGCAACCGCATATACTTCGGCATCGACATTAATTTTTTCCATAATTTTTAACATTTCATAACAACCTGCTCTGTTATCGATTGCTTTTCCGTAATAAACATCACCGTTTAAAACACCTGCATTAGGTTCAAAAATAATTTGGTCACCGATTTCCACTTTCTTTAAAACTTCCTCTTTTGAGGAACAACCGATATCTATAAACATATTGTCATAAGTAACAAGTTTTTTTCTTTCTTCTGCTGTTTGCAAGTGAGGAGGTTTTGAACCTATAATACCGCAAATATCACCGGATTTTGCCTTTATTACAACCCTTTGCCCGAGTAATACCGTATCGGCAATTCCGCCGACCTTAATAAAATATATAAAGCCGTCATCACTTATATGTTTTACTACAAAACCTATTTCATCCATGTGAGCGGCTATCATTATTTTTTTTGAACCTTTGCCTTTTTTTGCAATTACATTTCCGAAATTATCAATTTTTACACTGTCGCAAGTTTTTTTCAATTCTCTTTTCATAATGGCGGCAACATCTTCTTCATACCCGGAAATACCAGGTGCAACCAAAAGTTCTTTCAATAATTTGTCCATAATTATTCCTCTGTTTTTATATTTTTTATTGCTTTTATTCTATCTAATACCGGCGGATGAGAATACTCCAAAAAAACTTTAATCTTATGCGGAGTTAAATTACTTAAATTGTCAACAGATAATTTTTTTAGTGCTTCTATCATTTCTTGCGGATGTTTATAAGTTGTAACGGAATATCTGTCGGCTTCGTATTCATATTTTCTTGAAATAATATTTTGTATTACCGATAAAAACATTGATATGGGAATATATAAAAAACCGAAAAAAACAAGTGAAGCATATACGGATAAATGCTCCATTTTAAAAGCGGCAAATAAATTTTGATTGTTTATAAAAAAAGACAAAATAAAAAACATCAAAAATGTATTTATAAAAGACATCAACATAAATTTATTTATGTGTCCTTTTTTGTAATGCCCCATTTCATGTGCTAAAACCGAAACCAGTTCTTCTTTTGTATGTTTTGCAATTAAAGTATCAAAAAGAACTATTCTTCTGAATTTTCCAAAACCCGTAAAAAAAGCATTTGTTTTTGTTGACCTTTTTGAACCGTCCATTTTATAAAGCCCTTTCATTTTAAAATTTTCCCGTTTTGCATAATTTTCAAGTTCGGTTTTAAGTTCACCGTCTTCCAACGGCTCATATTTATTAAACAACGGCATTATTAAAACCGGAGCAATAAATGTTATTATAAGTTCAAACAAAATGGCACAAACTGCGGCATAAAGCCATGCAAGACTTTCAAATTTAATAAAAAATAAAAGTATAACGGCAATTAAAGGCAACCCTATTACCGCAAACAATAATATTGATTTTAAAATATCCGTTATAAATGTTTTAACCGTTGTTCTGTTAAATGAATATTTTTCTTCTATAACAAAAGTATCATAAACGGAAAACGGTATTTCCATAATATTAAACAATAACATCAATATTGAAATAAAAATTAAACCCGTTATTATTTCCCCGAAGCCGAAACTCCTTGCAATATTATCTATATAATTAAACCCGCCAAACAAGATAAAAAGGATTTCTACTATTAAAATTAATGTTGAATTAAAAAAAGAAAGATTTGTTTTATCTTTTAAATAATTTTGAGATTTCTTATATTTTTCGTTATCGTAATAACCCTCAAATTCTTTAGGAAGTTCGGTTGATATATTTTTTACATTAAGATAATCCGAAAAAAAACTTACCGTAAAAGAAACCGTTAAAAACAAAATAATAATCACTAAATAAATATCCACAAAAAATTTCCCTCAATTAATTTATTTTTTTCCTATAACTTTCCACAATTCTATTAAACTTTTTACATAATTATATTTTATATCCGCTTTTAAAATATCATTATCAACATTATTTGATTTTATTTCTTCTGTTTTTATAAGTTTATTATACCAAAAATTATATTCGCTAAATGCCTTTCTGACTTCCAACTTAATTTTATCTTCCATTTTGGCTCTTTCTATTGTTGTTTGTCTTGCTTTTATTTTCTTTTGTTTTAACCTTGCAAACATGGCACCGCCTTCAAATAAAGGAACATTTACATTTAAAGAAATATACCAATCCCGTTCCCAATGGTCCATATCATCACCTAACCAATCATAAGAAGCGCCGAACATAACAGTAGGAAGTTTTTCCATATTTATTAAGTTGACACCGATATTATCTATACTTTCCTGATACTGTGTTGTTTTTATCTCAGGACGAAATTGATATGCCCATAAAATACATTGCTGTAAATTCAAATTTAACTTTTCAATTTTAATTTCACCTTCAATATCAATTACGGTATCAAGTTCCAAACCTATTAAAGACAAAAGCTCCAATGTTTCAAGTTCATATTGATGTTTGAGTATATCGAGTTGATTTTGTAATGTTTCATTTTTATTCTTTTCCAAATATTTTTTATAAATATCTATTTTTTCTTTTAATGCTATATTTTTATAAAATTGTGTTTTTACCTGTGCGGTCACTTCATTTTTTTTAATTTCGGAATTTGTTTGTGCTTTTTCGTACTGAATTTTTGCAAGTCTGTTCGTTGCTACAGTTTTTCCTCCGTTATAAATACTTTGCCATAATGCAATTTTTGTTGAATAAAAATAGTCTCTGTTTCCTTCGGGTAATAAAATTGTTGCAGGCAAGTAATTTGAATTTATCAATGTTGAAACATCGTTACTGAATCTTGATAAGTTAAAGTTTAAGTCCAACGTAGGATAATATAAAGCTCTTGCTTCACTTACCCTTTGTTCTGCAAAAAACACCGCCTCTTTTGCAATTAAAACATCTTGGTTTATATTCAATGCAAGTTTAACACATTCTTCTATATTTAAAATTCTTTCCGTTTTTTGTGCAAACAAAGGTAAACTTAAAAACAGCAATAATAAAACAATCAATTTTTTCATTATTTTTTCCTAATCAAGATTTTTAAATCCGATATTTGTTTTAATATTGATTTTTTAGAAGTTCCGCCATAAGAAGTTTTTGCATTAACAATATTTTTAACATCTATGAATTTATATAAATCTTTTTCTATTTCTTTTGAAAATTTTTGATATTCGGCAATTGAAAGCTTATCCAATGTTTTGTTATTATCTATACAATAGTGAACAATTTTTTGAACTATTCCGTGTGCGGTTCTAAAAGGAATATTTTTTCTTGCAAGATAATCTGCAATTTCTGTTGCCTGTAAAAAACCTTTTTCGGTACTTTTTAAAGTTCTGTCTTTTTTAAATTCAAGTGATGCCATAATATCGGTAATAACTTCCAAGCACAATTTAACGGTGTCTGTCGCATCAAAAACAGGCGGTTTATCTTCCTGTAAATCCCTGTTGTATGCAATTGGAAGCCCTTTCATTATTGTAAGCATTGCCGTTAAATCGCCGAAAACTCTTCCTGTTTTTCCCCTTATAACCTCGGCGGTATCCGGGTTTCTTTTTTGCGGCATAATTGATGAACCGGATGTAAATTTATCGTCTATATGTATAAAATTAAATTCTACCGATGACCAAGTAATAATTTCTTCGGCAAGTTTAGACAAATGGACGGAAATTAAAGACAAATCAAAAATGAATTCCGCACAAAAATCCCTGTCACTTACACCGTCCAAAGAATTTTCGCAAGGTCTGAAAAATTCCAACAACTTTGCTGTATAATTTCTGTCTATCTTAAATGATGTTCCCGCAAGTGCGGCACTTCCAAGCGGCATAATATTTGTTCTTTTTAAGCAATCTATAATTCTTTCTTTATCTCTTTGTATCATCCAAGCATAAGCAAGTAAATGATGAGAAGCAATTATAGGTTGTGCCGGCTGTAAATGAGTATATCCGGGCATTATAACATCAATATTTTTTTCGGCTTTTTCAACAAGAACATTTTGAAAAGCATTCAACATATCAAATATTGTCAAAATTTCTTTTCTTATATAAAGCCGTAAATCCGTTGCTACCTGATCGTTTCTGCTTCTTGCGGTATGCATTTTACCGCCGATAGCACCGATTCTTCTTATAAGTTCTTTTTCTATTGCAAAATGAATATCTTCTTCAACCGGAAGAGTCCAACCTTTTGACAAATCTTTCAATATTGATTTTAATCCTGCAATAATTTTTTTACCGTCGGAAGCAGGTATAATTTTTGTTTTTATTAACATTTGCACATGTGCAATTGAACCTTCAATATCTACT
>ONEP01000242.1 GCA_900316875.1 Candidatus Ruminimicrobium bovinum | reverse complement strand
GCCCAAATCAATAGTTCTTATTATTACGTTTTTTGTTCCCATACGTTGCGCTATTTTTGCATAATTTTGGAAATGTTCTTCCTCGGTAGGCATATTTTTTGTTGACATATACATAAACTCGCTTCTGTATAGTCCTATACCTGCCGCACCGTTTGCAAGAACGGAATTAATTTCATCGGGAGTTTCTATATTTGCATCAAGGGTTATATTTTTACCGTCTGTTGTAGTTGCGGTTAAATCTTTAAATTGTTCAAGTTCTTTTCTGTCGGTAATTTGTATTTCATACTCTTTTTGATACAGAAGCTTTGTTTTTTTTGAAGGTTCTAAAATTATTATACCTTTATTACCGTCAACTATTATGGGCATACCGTGATAAACTTGAGAAGAAACATTTTTAAGCCCCACTACTGCAGGTATTTCCAAACTTTGCGCAATTAATGCCGTATGAGAAGTTTTTCCGCCCGTATCGGTAACAAATGCACTAACCATTTCATTTTTCATCGTAATAGTATCCGCCGGTGTTAATGTTTTTGCAACTATTACCGAACCGGGAGATATATTTTTTAACTTATTATCTTTTTTACCGAGTAAATTAGTTATAACTTTTTTGGCAATATCCGACAAATCGTTTTTTCTTTCTTTAAAATATTCATCCTCTATACTATCAAAAGTTTTTGACATTTTTTCCACTGTTTGATAAATTGCATATTCGGCATTAACTCCGGATTCGATAAGAGTTCCAACTTCTTGTTTTATCATAGGATCTTTTAAAATTAACAAATGTGCAACGGCAATTTCGGCATAATTTTCACCGAGCATTTTACTTAACGCCGCCTTATTTTCGGATATTTCCTGTTCCGTAGCGGATAGTGCTTTTTCAAGTCTTGTAAATTCCGCCTGAATTTTATCTTTTGATATTTTTTTTACCGGAATAAAATATTCATCTTCTTCCAAAAGAAAAACTTTTCCGATAACAACACCGGAAGAAGCGGCAATACCTTTTAATATTTGTTCATTTTTCATAACAATATCTCTTCACCAAAACCTTCATTAAAAATTTTTTCAATATTATCCAATGCTTCCTGTTCATCGGGACCTTCCGTTTGAACTATTAATTCGGTTCCGCATGATGCGGCAAGCATTAATATACCCATAATACTTTTGGCATCAACTTTATATTCATCTTTTATTATCGTAATATTTGACGAATATTTCATGGCAGTTTGGACAAGTAATGAAGCCGGTCTTGCATGTAAACCTAATTTGTTGACGATTTTAACTTTCTTTTCTTTCATCGTTATAACCCCAAATATGCAAAAATAAAACTAAATATTAAAGCACAGTAAAACAATATTACAGGTTTAGTATTACCGAATAAAAAAGTAATTAATAATATTAAACCGAATATAATCGCTTCGGGTATATCATAATTTATAAAAGATATTAAAGTAGTAGGTCCGAAGCCGAACGAATATACATAAAAAAACAATGCCGCAACTATAATAAACAAACCTATACTTCTAAATACATCACCTATAAACGATATTTCAAGTTTGGCTATCAATTCTATCATTTTTTCGTTCAAACTGAAACTTACCGATAATGCCCAATATCTGAAAGCCAAATGGACTATGTTATATAAAACGATAAACCAAACAGGAACTATCCATAAATAATTTATATCAAAAATATTTATCAATAATACACTTAAAAATATTGCAACAAAAGAAACAAAAGGTCGCCATGTTCCCCAAAAAAAAGAATCTCCTATTGCCGCAACAGGGCCTGCCATCATTGATTTTATAGCTTCAGGTTTTACGGAAACAGGTTTTCCTTCGGCAATATTTTGTTCTGCCGTTACAACCATAGCAATAATAACACTTGCCATATAAGGGTTTGTATTAAAAAAACCTATATGCCTTAAAAGAGCTTGTTTTCTTTTTTCCTTATCTTTATATAATCCGGCAATAACAGGATATATAATATATAAAAAACCTATATTTTGTAACCTTTCAAAATTCCATAATGCCTGCAGAAAAAAACTTCTGAAAAATAATCCTCTTACAATATTTTTTTTCATCTTTTTATAAAAGGTATTTTTATATTTTTAAAATTATTCAATACCATACCGAATCCGAAAACCGGTAAATAATACCATGCTTTTTTTAATGCCAAAACAATATAAATCGGAATATCAGTTGCAAATACTTTTTTTATTATAATACTTCCCAATAAAAGAAATAAAAAATACATCAATGCCGTTCTTAATATAAAAAACAGCAAACCGAAAAACAAACCTTTTGAAATTCTTTTTTCTTTTCCGTTTTTTATACCGTGTTCAACCCAATGCATAACTTTTGTATTGAACAATCTTCCGGCAAAATCCACTTCCTTATATATATATGCAAAAGGAACTGCCAATGCCAATGCAAAAACGGCAATTTCCTGACTTCCTCTAAATAAAACCGTTGACCATATAACTGAAAGTATAGTCATAAAAGTTAAATCAACCGGAACCGCACAACCTAACGGTATGGCATTTATCCAAACCATTTCAACAATCATTCCCAACCAAAGCCCTGTATGAATATCACCCAATAAAAAGCCGAAAAACGGACCGCAAAAAATAGGTCTGGATATCATAAATTGCCCGAACATAGTTATATCCGAACTGAAAACTGCAGCCAAAAAAGATAAGGCCATATAATTGATTATCATCTATTTTTTATCCGTTTCAATTGTTATTTTTGTTATAAACTTAAAACTTTCCGTCGGTTCTAAAATAAAATCATACACATTAAACAAAGTTGTTCCCTGATATGTTTTTTCATATCCGTTTTCGGAATTTGAAACCGTTTCTATCGGAGCAGTCCAAAAAGAACACTTAACAGAACTTTCAACATCAACGGAAAATTTTAAATTTTCATCTTTTCTAACCCATTTGTTTACGTTGTTAATCTGAACGGAATCAGCTTCAGTTTTTTCTGAAAATTCAAAAACATGTTCAAGCGCAAATTTTAAATTAAGCTGTTGCTGTGACAAATTTGTAATTTTATAATTTACTTCATACCCGCATTGTTTTAAAGGAATAATTATTTTTGTTACTTTTATTTTATATTCCATACCGTCACACCAAATACTGCCTATTCTTTGAAGTTCAAGTTCATTTTTTCTGATAACGGGTTTATATTCTCCCAAAACAAAATCACCGATATCCTTAAAAGTAACAGGATATAAATTTTCATAAGCAGTATCTTTACTTAAAAAATGGTCTGCCAAAGATGCTTTTCTGTACCAATCATAAACAAGTGCTTTTTCAAGCCCTGTTTCTTTTACTTTTACGGCATCGGAATGAATTGTTCCGAATTGATTAGGGTCTGCAATATTATTACTTTCAATTGCTTCTTTTAATTTTTTATGATAACCTTCATATCTTCTTGTAAGCACATTTGATAAATTATAATTTTTCTTTAAAATATCAAATTCAAATATCGTTCCGCCCGACATATAATTTATATAAATATTTTCATTTTTACCTTCATATAAAACTTCATTTAATCCGTTACTGTCAAAATCGGCAAACTCCCATTTTTGTTTTGGAGAACAAATATCATTATAAATATTTTCCGCTTTTAACAATTGTTCGTAAATTGCATTTCTTAAATGAGGCAAATACAAACCGCCAAATACACCGTGCCAATAAGCACAGTTACATTGTCCGCCGTAAAGAGTGTTCAATATTTTTGTTTTCTTCAATTTTTTAGGCGGAAGCATATTTATTTTATTGCTTAACCTAAGCATTTTTTTATGCATATTATTTGATTCTTCATATTTGCTTAAAAACAATCTCCAAAAACCGCCCCTTATAAAAGGTTTTAAATCTTCATTGTTTTCATATTGCTTTACCAAATTTTCAAAATTATTTTGAGCTTTATTGAGTAACGACCATTCCGACATTTCAAAATAAGACCCGGTTCCCAAATATATTCTTCCACAAGGTTTTGTTTGTGCCATAGCTTGTGAAAAAGTAACGGTTTCAACAATATCGGAATTTTGTTCAAGTGCCGTTAAAAATTTTTCAAGCCAACCGTTTTCATAAACATGCTTATTTGTTTCGGGCCACATACCGAATTTTTCTCCGTCATCAGCCATAACCAAAATTGTTTCTTTACCCTCATAAGCAAGTTTTCTGAAATAATTAATACAAACATCAACATCCTGAAAAGGAATAAAATATCTTAATTTTTGACTTATCGGGAATAAATTTAAAGTTTTCCCCTTATCTTCGGATGTAAAATATCCCCTTAAATCGTTATTTTTCAAACCCGTAGCGGTAAAATGAAAATCATCAAGAAGAGCATATTTGATATTTGCATCCGATAAAGTTTCAACCAACGAAGGTTCCCAAACTCTTTCGGCAATCCATGCACCCTGCGGTTTTGTTCCGAAAGTTTTTTCTATAAAATTCGACAATAAATTTATTTGCCCCATTTGATCCTGCTTCGGTATAACGGATAATATCGGTTCATAATATCCGCCGGACAATATTTCCAAATTATTTTCTTTAACAAGTTGTTTTATTGTGTTTATGTATGCAGGATATTTTTTCACAAAAAAATCCCATAAAATTCCGCTGCAATGTAAATTCCATTTTATACTTTTATGTTTTAACATTACGTCTAAAAACGGCTTATATGCAATGTTATAACCTTTCTCCAAAACCCAATCGAAATTGCCTACCGGCTGATGATTATGTATACCAAAAATAAATTTAACT
>ONEP01000036.1 GCA_900316875.1 Candidatus Ruminimicrobium bovinum | reverse complement strand
TTGAATCATCTTTACTTCCCATTACTGCAATTGCACCGAAATGGTCTGCAGTGTTACCATTAAACTCTGTATCTTCTACAACCAAATGACCTGTCGATAAAATTGCACCTGCACCGAAGGCTTGGTTTTGCCCAAAATAAGAATTCTTTACGGCTAATGTACCGATTTTTACTGATACCTGATCAACGGAAGCATGCCCAATTACTCCGCCTACTCCGGAAGGAGTATTACCGGTTCCACTTGTAGTACCGGGAACTATAATATTATTTGTAAAAGAAGAATAATTTACTGTAACATTTCCGCCTTCATTAAATATTACGGTACCTGCACCGCCATCTTTTTTAAAATTTGTAAACACCGCATTATTGATTACGGTTTCTTTGGAAACTTGTTTATAAATAGGGTTACCATCGTCATCGGTACCTATTTGTATTTTATTTCCATTATCCAAAACAAAATTAGTTCCAGTTTCCATACCGCCGGCAACCGAATTACCATTAATTGTTTTATCGTTACCGTTTATGGTAAGAGAATCTGCACCTTGTTTTCCTAAAGGATTCGTACTCGTTGCTGTAATTTCAGGAGTGCTGATTTCTATTGTGTATTCTGCAATTTGATCTTGTTGTATTGCATTTATCAACCCTATTTCGTCAGGTGAAGTTGATTCGGTTTCCCATTTTGTTACATCTTGTCCGTAACTTAACGGGCTGAAAGCTAAAACTGCCGTCAACAAAACCGCTAAAAACTTACTTCCTTTTTTTAAACACGTGTGATACATGTTTTCTCCTTTGATACTTTTATTTTATATTAAAAATTTATAATAACAACTGATAAGCCAAGGTCAAAATCTACGATTTCTTAGCTGAAAATTTATAGTTTAACGACGAGATTTCTCTTCCTTAACGGTCATTGAAATGACAGAAAAATTTCACAATGATAAAAACACCCTAAAAGTAATTATGAAGATTTTACTACATATTGTAAAGTAAAGTCAAGGAAAAAATTTGCCTTGCAAATTTTTACTGAAAGGTTGAATGCTTGAAAAGTTTATTAACTACATTAAACTGGACACACGCATTAATTTATTGTAAAATAGTTAGGTTACGTTAAAATTATTATTACATTGAATTCTTATGTAATATGACGGAGATTATAAGTGAAAAAAATTATTTTTTCTGTATTATTATCTTTTTTTTGTTGCAATGTTTTATTGGCAAATACTTCCGTAAGGTTATTTCACATGGAAAGAAGTAAAAGTGCAAACATCATTTGTTACGATGCAATTTTAAATGAAGACGGAAAATTTAACATTAATAACCCTGTTGACGGATATTGGGTTATACGTGCAAAGAAAAACGGTAAAATGGAAAATTTAAATGCTTGGGATAAAAAAGCTTACGGATTTATAGTAAGTTACGATGAAAAAAGTAACAGTTTTGATTTTTCTTTAAAAGATATTAATAGAAAAATGACGATTTTGATGGTTGACGGAAAGCCCAAACTAAAAATATTAATAAACAATATGGATGCTTATTTGGAAAAAGTTTACATACAAACAAAAAAGAATGCTTCAGGAACACCGAAGGTATTGTTTTATACTCTATACGGTAAAACAGCTTATACAAATGAACCGATAGAAGAAAAAGTAATTGCAAAGTAATTGTAACATTACTGTTATGCCAAGGAGAGATGGCCGAGTTGGTTTAAGGCGTCAGTCTCGAAAACTGATATAGAGGAAACTCTATCAGGGGTTCGAATCCCCTTCTCTCCGCCACGAATTTTGCCGAGGTGGTGGAATGGCAGACACACAGGTCTCAGAAGCCTGGTCCTGCAAGGGAGTGCGAGTTCAAATCTCGTCCTCGGCACTGCAACGGCAATGTATAACGCATAATGTATAGTTTACAATTATAATTAACGACAACTGCCACCAGCAATTTACAATTTATAATTTACAGTATTATGAATAATAAATTTTATGTTTCCGGTATCGGGCAAAGTTCAAAAGCACATTTTATTTCAAACTGTTTATTGGAAAATAACATTTCAAATTTATTGGTAATATCAAATGAAGATGAAATAGAAAATACGGTCGATGACTTGCAAACATTTTTGCAAACTGAACAAATTAAAATTTTTTTATATCCGCATACAAGCCCGCAGGAAAGAATAGTAACATTATCCAAAATACTGACAAACAACAAAAAAAACATTATAGTTACTACCGAACAGGCATTAAATATGCCCGTTGCAACAATGACCGCAGTAAAACAAAACACACTTGTTTTTAATATTAACGGTTCCTACAATTACAATAAAACTACCGATAAACTACAACAAAACGGATATTTAAGGGTTGCCTTTGTTGAAGAAAAAGGTCAGTTTGCCGTTAGAGGTGAAATTATTGATATTTGGCCCTATGATAAAGAAGATCCTGTCAGAATAACATTCGAATTTAATAAAACAGAAACAATTAAAACTTTTGATTATATAACACAAAAATCAAACGGTTATTTAAAAGAAATCTCAATCCTTCCGTGTATGGAAAAAGAATCTGCAGGTAATACAAGTTCTTTGTTGGAACAATTAAATAAAAATTACTATATTTTTTGTGATGAAGAAGTTTTAAAAAATAATAACTTTGATAAATTTAATTTAATAATTAACAGCCCCTTAAATAAAAAAGCAATTTACTATCCGTATTCCGGTTTTAGCGGTTTTCAAGGCGACATAAAATATTTTATTGATTTATTAAAAATGTTAAATGAAAAAAATATCAATATAAAAATTTATTGTTCGAATGCTTCCGAACAACAAAGAATGCTTGATATATTACATAAAAACAATTGGAAAGATAAAATTCCTGAAATTATTTTGGCACCGTTATGGTTCGGCTTTTATTTAAAAGATAAATTAGCCGTTATTTCATCAAAAGAATTATTGTATAAAAGAAAGCAGGTAAGTTTCCCGAAATTCAAATCAGGTAAAAGATTGGAAGGTATATGGGAAATAACCGCAAATGATTATGTCGTTCATGAAAAATACGGTATAGGCAGATACAGAGGATTAAAAAAAATAACACAGGACGATAAAACCGCCGAATATTTGTGTATAGAATATAAAAATAAAGATAAGTTATATGTTCCTTTTGATGAATTTAAAGTTGTAAAAAAATATATAGGTGTTGAAGGTGTAAAACCGAAATTATATTCCATGGATACGTTTGCATGGGAGCATGTAAAACAAAGAGCACGTGAAAATGCTTCCTTGTTTGCAAAAGAATTATTACAACTTTATGCACAAAGAGCAGCTGTTAAAAGAACACCTTATCCGGAAGAAACCTCATTGGAAGCAGATCTTGCAAATTCTTTTATGTACGAGGAAACAGCAGACCAAGTAAAAGCAATAAAAGATATTGAAAATGATTTTGCAAAACCTTATCCTATGGAAAGACTTATATGCGGTGATGTGGGTTTCGGTAAAACGGAAGTTGCAATAAGAGCAGCTTTTAAAGTTGCTTGTAATTCAAAACAGGTTGCCGTTTTAGTTCCGACAACGGTTTTAGCACAACAACATTATAATACTTTTACAAACAGACTTGTAAATTTTCCGATTAAAACAGAAGTATTAAGCAGATTCCAAACAAAAAAACAACAGAAACAAATTTTGGAAAACGTTAAAAACGGAAAAACAGATATTGTAATAGGAACTCACAGTCTTTTACAAAAAGATGTTGAATTTTCAAACTTAGGTTTACTTATTATCGACGAAGAACATCGTTTCGGTGT
The DNA here is from genome assembly GCA_900316875.1 of Candidatus Ruminimicrobium bovinum. Taxonomy (GTDB): domain Bacteria; phylum Elusimicrobiota; class Endomicrobiia; order Endomicrobiales; family Endomicrobiaceae; genus Ruminimicrobium; species Ruminimicrobium bovinum. The sequence goes on along the minus strand of ONEP01000036.1, from coordinate 9,052 downwards.
TAAGCAAAAAGAAAAAATAAAAATGATTAAAAAAAATATTGATATGCTTTTACTTTCGGCAACTCCTATCCCGAGGACATTATCCGGTGCATTATACGGTTTAAGAGATTTATCTTTAATAGAAACTCAACCTGTAGGCAGACAACCCATTGAAACCGTAATTTCAACTTATGATAAAAAACTTATAAAAAATGTTATTGAAGCCGAAATTTCAAGAGGAGGACAGGTTTTTTACGTCTACAACAAAGTTGAAACAATTTTAAATAAAGCACATGATTTGAATAACCTGGTTAAAGATATCAAACTCGGTGTTATTCACGGTCAGATGAAATCAAATGAAATAGAAAAAATTATGTGGCAATTCATAAATAAACAAACAGATGTTTTACTTGCAACTACCATTATAGAATCGGGAATAGATATTCCGACTGTTAATTCAATGATAATAGAAGATTCCGTTAATTTCGGTCTTTCACAACTTCATCAATTAAGAGGCAGAATAGGAAGAGATAAACAAAAAGCTTATTGTTATTTGCTTTACGATAAAAGCAATTTAACCGATGAATCCGTAAAAAGATTGCAGGCAATGAAAGAATTCAGCGAGTTAGGTTCCGGATATAAACTTGCTTTAAAAGATTTGGAAATAAGGGGAGCAGGCGCAATATTAAGTGCAAAACAACACGGCTTTGTAAAAGATGTAGGTTTTGATATGTTTGCAAGAATGCTTGAGGAAGAAGGCAAAAAAATAAGAAATATTCAAGATAACAACGAAGTTAAACAAATAGATACCGAAATTGATTTACAGGTAGAAGCTTACATACCGGAAAATTATATTGAAGATGAAGACATAAGAATATTGTTTTACAGAAAAATAGCAAATATAACAAAAGAAAGCGAAATTGATGATATAAAAGAAGAGCTTAAAGACAGGTTCGGCAAAATAACAAATTCCGTTGAAAGTTTATTTGAAATTTGTAAGATAAAAATTAAAGCACATAAATTATCCGTAACAAGATTATACGAAGATAAAAATTTTCTTTTTGTATTTTTTTCAACGGCATTTGCACCGGACAGCATGGATATAATTTCTTTTATAAATAAATATAAAAACAAAATAGAATTTATACGAAACAATGCTTACGGCTTTAAATTAAAAAAGGATAATTCCGTAAATAAATTTAATTTTATAAATATGTTTTTAAACGATTTTCAAACATTTATTAAAAACGGTTAATTTTATATAATTAAACAAATTACTTTGCAATTTATCAGTTGAGAGTTTAGAGACGAGGGGCTAAGTTTTAAAGTAAAAATTTGCGAGACAAATTTCTAAAATGTATATAACAAGTATGTCAAACAATATTATCAGGGAAGTATTGTCTCTGCATAACAAAAAATTCAGAGACGAGAAAGATTTATTTATTGTTGAAGGTAAAAAACAAACGGAAGAAATAGAACACGATTGGCAAATATGTTACTTTGTAGCAACAAAAGAATTTGAAAACAAAATACAAAATAACGGTAAAATTTATTATGTTTCCGATTCTGTTTTTAAAAAAATTTCAACAACCGTTACGCCTCAGGGAATAATGGCAATAGTAAAAAAGAAAAATTTTGATATTGATAAAATAACAAACAAACAAAACGGATTATTTGTTATTTTGGATTGCTTACAGGACCCGGGTAATTTGGGAACGATTATCAGGTCGTCGGCAGCTTTCGGTGTTGACGGTATTTTCATATCAAAAAACAGTATTGATGTCTTCAGTGATAAAGTTGTTCGTTCCACAACGGGTGCAATATTTAAAGTTCCGATAATAACCGAATGTAATATTTTGGAAATCGTAAAAATTTTGAAAAATAAAAATATTACAGTTTACTCTTTGGATTTAAAAGCAAAAAAATATATTTCACAAATAAAATTTAATATGTCGGCTGCAATTATAATCGGCAACGAAGCTAAAGGAATAGAAAAAAGTATAATAGAAAAATCGGATGAAAAAATAAAAATTAAAATGACAAAAAACATTGAATCATTAAATGCTTCGGTTGCCTGTTCAATTGCTTTATATGAAATTTCAAAACAAAAAAATTTATGAAAAAAATTTCAACAATTTTATTTTTTATTATTTTTATTGTTTCAAATAATCTATTTGCGGATTCTGCAAATACGTTTTTTCTTGTTCCGTTTTATACATCCGACACAAGCGTAGGTATTACTTTTACCGATATGTTACATTTTAAAAAAGAAGAAAATAAATTTTATTCTTCTTTAAGTATGTTTGCTTTATACACGGCAAAACATCAGTTTGTAATAGGTGCCGTTCCTTCAATATATTTTGACGGGGATAATTATTTATTGGAAGGTAAACTTGCTTATTCCAATTTTTTAAAAAGATTTTACGGTATAGGAAATAACTCCCGTAAAGATGACGAAGAAGAATATATAAACAGAAATCACGGCTTCTCAATAGCATTTTCAAAAAAAATAGTTAAATATTTAATGGTCGGTGTTCAGTATGATTTGTCCGATATGACGATACAGGATACCGATGATGACGGAATTTTACAATATATCAAGACGGACGGTGTAATTTCCGGAGCAGGTTTTAAAGTAAAATTTGATACAAGAAACAGCAACATCTATCCTACAAAAGGTATTTTATTCAAAGCGGATTACCTGCTTTATAACAATCAGTTGGGAAGCAAATATAATTATTCAAAAACAAAAATAGATTTTAGAAATTATTTCTATATATATAAAAGCAAAGTTTTATTTTCTTATCAAATATACGGTGAATTTAATAACGGGAAAGTTCCAGTTCAACAGTTGGCTTCATTGGGCGGACAAAATTTATTAAGAGGATACCTTTCCGGAAGATATATTGATAACATACTGTTGGCAATTCAGCCGGAAATTAAATTTAAAATAACAAATTCATTACAACTTGCTTTGTTCAGCGGCATAGGTAATGTTTATGAAAATTTGGAAAGTATAAATTTAAGGAAAATACAACTTGCTTCAGGTGTTGGTTTAAGAATAAAAGTAAAAAATAATCCGAGAATAAACTTTAGAATAGATGTTGCCGCATCAAACCAATCTACCGGAACTTATTTTACAATAATGGAAGCATTTTAAATGCAATTTACAATTTATAATGCAGAATGTACTTTTCTGAGTGAAGACAAAAAAGAAAAATTTTTGTAAAATATCCGAAAATATTATTAGGGTTTTATATGCTTAAAATTATAGGCGGAACTTTTAGAGGAAGGCAATTAAAAACATTGCCGAAAGATGATTTTTCAATAAGACCGATGCTCGGCATGATGAAAAAATCCGTATTTGATATTATTACTCCTGTTATTTCGGACAGTTTCTTTTTGGATTTATATGCAGGTGTAGGTTCCGTAGGTATAGAAGCTTTATCCAGAGGAGCAAAAAAAGTTGTTTTTGCCGAAATTAGCGATAAATCAATAGCACTTGTAAAGTATAATTTAAAAATGCTGAATATTGAAGATAAAGCAGACATCATAAAATGTGATGTTTTAAAAGGGTTTCCTAAATTTCAAAACAAATATGATATTATTTTTTTGGGGCCTCCTTATAAAGACGGAGCCAAAAATGCCCTGGCATTAACATATCCGACTTTAAAAAATATAGTTTTATTTTCAATACTTAAAGAAAACGGTATAGTAATTTCTCAACGGCACAGAAACGAACCTGTTGACGAAGTTGCGGGCTTAACTAATTACAGAACGGAAAAATACGGTGACACCGTAGTAGCTTTTTACAGGATGTAAAGATGAGAGATAAAACATTTAAAATAAGCTATTCAAGAATTAACACTTATTTGTTCTGTCCTCATAAATACAAATTGATTTATTTGGAAAACAAATACATTCCTTTAAACGGAGATATTGCTTTCGGAAATTCCGTTCATAAAACACTCGATTATTTTTATAAACAAGCAATTTATACTTACGAAGCTTTGATTGACAGTTTAAATTTTTGCTGGGAAAGCAGCGGTTATGAAACAAACCAGGATGTATATATAAGTTATTTAAGAGCCAATGAAGTTTTAAAAAATTTTTGGGATACTTTCGGGAAAAATATACCTAAAAAAATTTATACGGAACATAATTTCAAAGCAGAAATAGGCAAATATCCTTTTATCGGAATAATTGACAGAATTGACGAATACGATGACGGCAGCAGAGAACTTGTAGATTATAAAACCCACAAAGTTATGTGGACACAGGAAAAAATTGATAACGATTTACAACTGAGTTTATATTGTCACGGATGTAAAGTTGCATTAGGTTTTATTCCCGATAAAATAGCAATTTACTTTTTATCCCACAATAAAAAAATATATACCGAAAGAAATCAACAACAAATAGATGATGCAATAAATTTATCTTTGAAAGTTGCAGAAAAAATAAACAAAAAAGAATTCACACCCAATAAAGAAAAATGTAATTTTTGTGACTTTAAAACAAGTTGCAGATTCAGTTGTTTTAAACAAGAAACCGATTTTAAAGTTAAAATCGGTGATTTAATTTAAAAAAAGCTGAAGGTCCGAAAGATGGAGGAATAATGAAAAACATAACAGTAATAAAATTCGGCGGAAGTTTAACAAAAAACAAAGAAGCTCAAAAAAAGTTTATAAAAGATTTGGCACAAATATCAAAAAAACAAAATATAGTATTGGTTCACGGCGGAGGTCCGGAAATAAATAATTTACTTGAACGGTTAAGTATAAAATCAAAATTTATTAACGGATTAAGATATACCGATGAAAAAACATTGGAAGTTGTAGAAATGGCATTAAGCGGTAAAGTTAATAAAATGTTGACTGCGGAACTTATCAAATGCGGTGTTAAAGCATGCGGTATATCTGCAAAAGACGGTTCAATTGCCGTTTGCAAAGTAAAAAAAGAATTAGGTTTTGCAGGCGAGCCCGTAAAAATAAACGTAAAACTTATAGAAACTTTAATAAAAGGCGGATTTTTCCCCGTAATATCATCTGTAGGCATTGATAAAAATGCTCATGCAGTTAATATAAACGCCGATACTCTTGCTACAAATATTGCGGTAAATTTTAAAGCCGACAAACTTATATTTTTAACTGACGTTGCAGGGGTTTTGGACAAAAACAAAAAAACAATAAAAAATATAAAAATAAAACAAGTAAATAATTTAATAACGGATGAAGTAATAACAGGCGGTATGATACCTAAAATAAAAAGTGCCGTATCTGCAGTAAAAAAAGGTGTTAAACAGGTATTGATTATAGACGGAAATGCCGGAATCAAACAACTTAAAGGGACAGTAATTTCAAAATAAAAAAATAAGAGCGGGCAATGGGAATCGAACCCACATCTCCAGCTTGGGAAGCTGGGGTTTTACCACTAGACTATGCCCGCACCGACTTTTTTTATTCTATCTATTTTTTTATTAACTGTCAACCTATGCAGCTGAGAAGCTGAGAGTTTAACGGCAACGGCAAAGGCAAAGGCAAACGACAAACGGCAATGTATAATTTACAATGTAAAATGTATAAACGGCAGCTGAGAACGAACACTTCGTGTTCTTGGCTGAAGAGCTGAAAAGTTGAAAAATTTAACGACAAACGACGAATGACAAACGACAAATAATAAATTTTTATTTTGGAGAAGCAATGACATCAAAAATAGAAACTATACCGTTAAATAAAAACCTTGTTAACTATACTTCCGACTATATTTTAAATTTAACAAAAAGCATAAAACTTGAAGATATTGCAATAATAATGCCGTCAAAAAGACCGGCATTATTTATAAAGAGAGAACTTTCAAAAAAAATAAAAAAAGCTTTTATTCCCCCCGCATTTTTTACTTTTGATAACCTTATTGAACAAATATCTTTACAACTTTTAAATAAAACGGCTATTTCTCGAATTGACGGCAGTTATATAATTTATAATATAGTAAAAAAACTTATCCCTGATTTTTACGATAACAATGCTTCTTTTGCCGGCTTTTTTGAATGGGCAAATGAAATACTTAGCTTTATAGAAGCTGCAGATATTGAAAAAATTTCAAATAAAAAATTATTAAATGTAAAATTAAATGCCGAGATAGGTTATGATGTTACCGATGATATTAACGAACTGTTGAAACATTTATACTTAATAAGAGAAGAATTTCATAAAATTTTAGATGATACAAATCAAACCACAAGAGGATATTCCTATTACAATGCAGCTTCGGTAATATCAAATTTTTTTAAACAATATAAACAAATAATTTTATTTAATCCGTATTATTTGAACCAATCCGAAACGGATATGTTTAAAATTTTGTTTAAAGAAGAAAAGTTAATCGTTATAGCAAAAGGCAATCCTGAAAACTGGCAATGTTTAAAAAAAATATATACGGACTTTAATTATCCCTTACCGAAAGTACAAAACGAAAGCCGTAACAGCAACATAAATTTTTATTCCGCCTACGATAATCAATCACAAGCATGCCTTGTAAAAAATTTAATTGCAAAACTTCCCAAAGAAGAATTGTCCGATACCGTTATAATTCTGCCCGACACAACGGCATTACCTTCAATAATGTCAGAAATTTATTCTTTAACAAATGATATAAATATTGCCGTAGGTTACCCTGCAAACAAAACAACACTTTGGGCATTACTAAACACATTGATAACAACTCAAAAGAATAAAAAGCAGGACGGCAGTTATTCGACAACCGATATTGTTTCAACAATAAATAATCCTTTAATAAAAAATATAAGGTTTATAGGTAACCCGGAAGTAACAAGAATAATTATTCATAAAATAATTAAACATTTTGACAAGAATAATATTGATGCCAAATTTAGAAATTATTCTTTTATAAATTTGAATTTGATACGAAACAATACCGAAGTTCTTAATGAAATTGCTTCAAATTTGCATGATGTATCGGAAGATACAATTAAAAAAATAATCGATGAAATTTTCGATTTGTTTTTTTACCGATTTGCAAATATTACAACATTGAAACAATTGGGCATATATTTAAAAGATATTGCCGATATAATAACACAAAAAAGTTTAATAAATACTTATTCATTTAATTTGGGAGCAGTAAATTTATTATACACGCTTTCGGCACAATTACAGGAAAGTTTATGTATAAATGAAATTTTAAGTTTTAACGAAATTTTATTTCTGTTAGAAAATATTTTAAGTAAAGAAAACATAGCACTTACCGGAACACCTTTAAAAGGTTTACAGGTTCTTGGAACACTTGAAGCAAGAGGACTTTCATTTAAAAATGTTTTTATACTTTCAATGTCCGACAACATTTTGCCATATACAAAGCCGCCAAGCCCTTTAATTCCCAATGATATTATGAATTTTTTAGGAATTAAAAATATAAGCCAATATACCAATATCCAAAAATTTCATTTTACAAGTTTAATACAATCAAGTATAAATAATTATTTGATTTATATTGAAGACGAGCAAAATTCAAGAAGCAGATTTATTGAAGAACTTATTTGGGACAAACAAAAAGAAGAAAAAAATATGGAAAGTGTAAAAGTTACAAAAACAATTCTTCCGGCAAAGTTTTTTTCAGATGAAAAACACGAAATAAAAAAAACGGATTCCGTAAAACAAATATTAAAAAACTTAAAATATTCGGCAACAAACATTGATACATACCTGCAATGCAAATTGAAATTTTATTATATGTCGGTATTAAATTTATCACAAGACAATAATTTTAACGAAGAAAATGAAAACAAAGAAATAGGTTCTTTTTTACATTTATTTCTTGAAAAAGCAATGAAAAAAGGAACAAAAAAACAGGATTTAGACGATAAATTTTTTCAAATTTATAAACAAATATTGGAAACGAGTTTTGACGAAAGGTTTAAACAAAACACGGGGAAAAATTATTTATTAAAAAAACTTTTTATTAAAAAAATGACTGACTTCTATAAAAACGAACAATCCGAAAAAAGAAACTTTGAAATAATAACGGACAATGAAAATAAAATTTATTCTTTCATTACCGTCGGGAATGTAAAATATAATTTAACGGCTAAAACAGACAGAATTGACAAAGATATAAACGGTAAAATATACATAATAGATTATAAATCCGGTAAAGCCGGTAACATACCGAACATAAAAGAACCATATAAATACTCAAGGGAAAATATCGCAAAAAACATAAAATCTTTTCAATTACCACTATATAAATATATTTATGAAAACGAAACAGGAACTACCGTTGAAAACTGCATGCTGTATTCTTTACAAGAAATGGAGTTAAAACCTCTTTTTAAAAACGGACTTGATAACGATTTATATAATGAATATATAAATCAATTAAAATTCATTATTGAAGAAATAAACAGCGATACTCCTTTCAGAAGAGAAAGCTACGACACCTTTAAATGCACTCTTTGCCCGTTCTTTTTTTTGTGCAATTAAAAATTTGTTAAACAAAATTTAATGGAATTATAAGGTTATGAATTTATAGGTTTAACGACAAAATAAGGGGTTATAAATGAAAACAAATAAAAAAATTGAAAAATTTTTGAAGTTGGTAGATATTTTTAAAAAGTTAAGAGGCAAAAACGGCTGTGCTTGGGATAAAAAGCAAACAAACAAAACACTTATAAAATATTTATTTGAAGAATCGGAAGAATTTAAACAAGCCGTCAAAAAAAATGATATAGATAATATGAAGGAAGAACTCGGTGATGTATTGTTACAAATAATTTTTCATGCACAAATAGCAAAAGAAAATAAATGGTTCGATATTTATGATGTAATTGACGGTCTAAATAAAAAACTTATAAGACGCCATCCGCATGTTTTCGGAAAATCAAAAGCAAAAACACCCGAAGAAATAACCGCCCAATGGAATAAAATAAAAAAGCTTGAAAAAAAGAAAAAAAATAAACTTAAAAAATAAAAAACGGAGAGGGAGGGATTCGAACCCTCGGTACAGGCTTTCACCTGTACACCGGTTTAGCAAACCGGCGCACTAGACCAACTAT
>ONEP01000035.1 GCA_900316875.1 Candidatus Ruminimicrobium bovinum | reverse complement strand
TTTATTTAAATTTTCAATAAGTTCTTGTGAAATTTCTTGCTGACAAAAAGGACATTTATTTTCTTCATTTAAATAATCAAAACCTTTTTTTACCCAATCAGAATTTTTTAATTTTTCTATAAATTTACCAAAAGAACTATTCGTATTACCAACAATCATTCTGTTAAATATATCTGATTTTTCTATATCATCAATATTATCAAAAATTATCTGTTCAAGTTCTTTTATTTCTGTATTATTATCTTTTAACGATGTTATATTTTTTTTAAGTTCTTCTATTTGTTTTACTGAAGTTGTTTTGGGAATTTTTATAATATAATTAAAAAAACTGTCCTTACTTCCTCTATGTCTTTCTAGACAATAATCAAACTCTTTATGTTCATATCTATTTATTACATTTTTCCATAATATATCTTGCTTTTTTGATTTATCTGTTTTAAATTTGCTATTTTCTTCCTTTTTCTTTTCTTCTTGTAGTTTTTTTTGTTCTTCCAATACTTTTTTTTCATCATTAGCTTTATTTATTTTCTCTATAGAATCTTTATTTTCTTTAGATAGTGTAAAAATACCTTTTAAATCGTTTGTTTCATAAAAATTATCTTCTATAAATGTTTTATTATAAACTAATATTCTTTCGGTTATCTCATTAAATCCATTAATTTTACAATCTTTAAATCTTTCATCTGTATATTGTTTATATAGAAAATCTGACATTGTAGATTTTCCTGTTCCATTTAATCCATAAATTAAATTTATTCTCTTATTTTCTGTATCAAGTTTTGTTTCTTCTTTATAACTTGCTACATTTTTCATTATTATTTCTTTTATCATAAACTAAAATATCCTTATATCTTACATAAAAATAGCATTTCTTTATGGTCTGAAAAATTTGTTTTACCTGTGTTAAAATATTTATAATCAATATCAAACTTCTCCATTTTACCTACGGAAGATAAAATATCATAAATATCTTTTTCTAAAATTTTATTTATTGAAGCATTACTATTTGCTTTATATGTATTATTATAAGAAACCAATACATATTGAGAATTACAGTTTAATATTAAATCTTTAAAATTATTCAATGCATTAGCTTTTGAATATTCACTTTTTTTAGCATTTCTTTCCATTTTAAGAGTTTTACCAAAAACTTTTGGTTGTTTCCATTCTGCTAAATTTTCAAGTAAGTGATAAAAATTGATATATTGTCTTGAATTATATGGAGGGTCTATATATACTAAATCTGCTTTTATTTTTTTTATTAACACATTAGCATTTTCTTGAAAAATTTTAGGTTTATATTTATATTTCTTTATATCTAAATCTTGCAATTTAAAAATTTCTTCTTGTGGTTTTTTAGCTAAAAAAGCTTCAAAATGTCCACAGGTATTTGCTATTTTATCTGTTGTATATAAAAGAGAAGATAATAAAATACAATACTCTCTTAAGTTTAATTTTTCTCTGTTTTTTTCTATATCTACTCTTATAGAACCAATCTGTTTTGCATTATTATAGTTAAAATATGTGCCTGAAAATATATCTGAAAAATAGTTGTCTTTGATATACTCCATTGAATTGTTATAATAATTTATAAAATTATTAATTTTATCCTTGTCATACTCCAAATTTGATAACCAAGCTACATAAAAAACATAATTTGAATATAAATTATCATTTATTATTACAGATTTATTTTTAGATAGAAAATATTCAGATACCACACCTGTTCCGGCAAACAAATCTGCAAAAGAATTAAATTCAACTTTGTTATAATTTAAAACATTATCTATAAAACTTAATAGTTTATGTTTGTTTCCTATGTATCGTCTATTATGGATTTTATATTTCATAATTCATTACTAAAACTTCTCGTTCGTTAGCATTTCTATTTTTTTTATTATAACTTGATGACCTGTAATGATAATTTATATCTTTTACAGTAAAATGGTTATCTTTTATCCATTTTAAAAGAATAGTGTTTTCTTTATTAGCTTTTTTCAATACATTTGATAAAGCAAACTTAATTTTATTAATATGCAAGTAACTTAATAAAGAAAGTAGCTCTTTTTCTTTTGTATCATTCCACAAACCACTTTCATTATATACGGCATCTGTTATTAAATATGGTGGGTCAACATAAACAAAATCATTTTTAGATAATTCAAATTCTTTTATAACTTTAAAATCTGCTACAAAAAAATCTATATTTTTGTCTTTAATTCCATCTTTAAATGATTTTAATTTATTTCTAATACTATTATTAAAATCTGTTTTACCGATAGGTATATTAAATTCTTGTTTTGAATTAAATCTTATATCGTTATTAAAACAAAATATTAACAAAACAAATAAATATATTGATTTATCATAATAATCCATATTTAATTTATTTCTATTAAAATAATTTCTCAATTCTGTATAACCATTTTTATTAAAACCTTTTAAACCATTGTTTCCTATAACATAATCTTTATATGCAGAATATCCTTTATGATAACTATCT
>ONEP01000251.1 GCA_900316875.1 Candidatus Ruminimicrobium bovinum | reverse complement strand
GTGAAGATAAGACGTACTCTATTGATACCGTACACCGTGCTGACGAAGGTTGGTATCGGGTGGCTGTCGCCAATTCAGGTCAGACGAATATGCCTAACTGCCGTTCGGAGAGTGAACCTTTCCGGCTGAATACGATCTATTGCAACACCGCTACCGATCGCTATATCGATACCGTCGCTTGCGACACCTTGTTGCCGCTTGCTTGGCGAGGTCATACCTGGCCGGAAGTAGGTGCGCTCATTGATACGATTCGGGACATCGACATAGACGATAGTCTGTATGTCCATCTGCGTTTGGACACCGTCACCTGCTGTCCGGAAATCGTGCATATACGGGTCGATTCAGCTGTGTGCGACACCTTGATGCCGTTCCTGTGGTTCTATCAGGACACGATGGTGCTCTTCACCGACATCGGTTCGCACGAGATCGAGTACATCCATCCTAAATGGGAGAAATGTATCGGTGAGATCCATACCCTCACGCTCGATACCTTCCATTGTGAGCGTCTGTACCCGATCATTGTCAATAAATACAACTGGCAGTTACTGCTCGATCATGTATCGCTCAGGCGTTTCTTCCCGGGTTACACACCGCTTCGTTACCAATGGTACTGCGATTCGGTAGCCATCCCGGGTGCAACGATCGATGACTATTCCGAGGATCATGAACTGCACGGTCATTTCCAACTCTATGTGGAACTCGATCAGGGTGAGCATGCGTGGTCGAATGTGATCGATTTGAGTGACACGCCTGCACCGAAACCGGTTCACCAACGTATTTATAATGCGCAAGGTATATTGGTGGGAGAAGAGAAACTTTCACACGGTGTGTATCTGATCGTTTATGAGCAGGGAGACCGTGTTTGGACGGAAAAACGATTTGTTCCATGAGAAAAGTATGCTGCATATGGATCCTTTTGATGCCACTGATGGTGATGGCACAACACGCTTTTGAAGTAGGCGTGCGAGGAGGCGTCGCCGCATGGAGCAGTCAGACGCACTATGTGCGTCCTCTGCCGCATGTGCATGCCGGTTTGGAGATCGGATATGCGTACCATTCACCGCAGGTGATCGGTTTTCGTGCAGCCTTGACGCTGGATCGTCATCAGACTTCGTTCGGAAAAACGAACTACGAAGACAGTTATCAGACCATCGATGTGGACAACCAACTCATGCAGATCGATTACACGATAAGCAGTTTGAAAGAGACGTATGCTTTTTGGTCGGTAGGTGTACCGGTACAACTGTCTTTTACCTGGGAACAATTCAGTTTGGCATTGGGTCCCAAGTTTGTCTTCCCGTTAGCAGCAACGTGGCATGAGACGGTGAATCATGCGGCTTTGTCGGTTTATTATCCGGATTATGACAACCGCGTGTACGAGTCCATCCCCTTAGCGGCTTCGCAGGACTTTCAGATGGCAGAGAAGGGAAAACTGACGATGCCGAAGATACAATATTGGTTAGCGTCGGAATTGACGTACGCTATACCGCTGAACACCTACACGCGAAATCTCAACTCTTTCCTGACCGTAGGTGTGTATGTGGATTACTGTTTTTCCGGTGTGTCGATCGTACCGAATGAGGCGGAGTCCCTGATCATGCTTACGGACACACGGGACGGCATACCTTTGCAGCGAATCCTGTCACCGGTATTGAGTTCATCACGACAAAAAGAGGCACTCGTTTCGCATGCGACACTCCTGGATGTAGGAATTAAGATCGCTTATACGATCTCTCCATACAACCCGTTTAGTCGCAGGGCACAGAAGTGTCATTGTAATAAATAATAAGGAATTTATGTCAACGATTTGTGCAATATCCACCCCTTACGGTGCAGGCGGCATAGCAGTGGTCCGTGTTTCCGGCGAACAGGCGATACCCATCGTCGATCGTATTTTTTCGGGGCGAAAACAATTAGCGGAAGTTACACCCAATACCATTCATTTTGGTCGGATTCAACGTGCAGACGAGACGCTGGATGAAGTGCTTTGCTCCGTGTTTAAAGCACCGCATTCGTTCACGGGTGAGGACACGGTGGAAATCGCGTGTCACGGTAGTCTGTTTATTCAACAAGAACTACTGCGCTGGTTGATCGATGCCGGATGTAAGGCTGCAGAACCGGGTGAGTTCACGAGACGAGCGTTCTTGAATGGCAAGATGGATCTGACGCAAGCCGAGGCTGTCGCAGACCTGATCGCCGCGCAGAGTAAGGCGGAGAAAGACTTGGCGTTAAGTCAGTT
>ONEP01000144.1 GCA_900316875.1 Candidatus Ruminimicrobium bovinum | reverse complement strand
TCAGGAATGAAGTGTATATGGATCCCGCAAGGGCATACTCGATTGAGTTAGTTGCAAAATTATAACCAAAATATTAAGGTCGCTATAATTGTTGTAAGGAATTATTTCAAACTACAAAACAAAATGTAAGTCTACATATCAAAAACATTTTTGAAGAAGGTGAGCTGAGTGAGAATTCAGTTGTCAAGGATTTCTTGACAACTGCCGTAGATGGAAAGAAATACCTTACTAAATTTTACAATCTTGATGCAATTATTTCTATAGGTTACAGAATAAATTCTACAAAAGCAACACAATTTAGAATTTGGGCTACAAAAACATTAAAAAACTACCTTACGGAAGGTTATGTTATAAATAAAAATCTGTTACAACAACAAAAAGAAAAATTTGCAACGTTACAACAAACAGTAGATTTACTTAACAGAAGTTTAATAAAACAAGTTGAAACATTAAAACAAGCTAAAGATGTAAGCAATATTTTAAATAATTTTGTTAAAGGGTTAAACTTACTTGATGATTACGACCATCAACAATTAGATAAAAAAGGTAATTCTAAAAGGAAAGCAGTTAGAATAAAAACAGAAGATTTTTTAAAAATTGTTGATAAGATGAAAGGCGATTTTGCAAGCGATGTTTTTGCTGTTCCTAAAGATAAAAGCTTTGAAAGCTCCGTTAATCAAGTATATCAAACTTTCGGTGGACAAGAACTTTACCCAACATTAGAAGAAAAAGCAGCAATGTTGCTTTATATGGTTGTAAAAAACCATAGTTTTGTTGACGGAAATAAAAGAATTGCAGCAAGTTGTTTCTTATATTTCTTAGATAGAAACAAAATGCTTTATGATAAAATAAACAAACCTGTTATAGACAGTGCAACATTATTTGCATTAACCTTACTTATTGCAGAAAGTAATCCCAAAGATAAAGACATTATTATGCAAGTAGTGATAAGTGTTTTAAACAGAAAATAGAGAGGAAATATGGGAAGAAGATTATGTGTTGGCGATATTCACGGTATGTATTCAAAATTAACTGATGTTTTGGATAGATGTAATTTTTCTTCTTCCGATACTCTATATTGTGTAGGTGATTTGTGCGACAGGGGAAACGAAAATTTAAAAACTTTAAATTTTTTAATGAAGTTAAATAATTTCCATCCCGTTATCGGTAATCATGATATTTGGCTTGCACAATATTTAAGTTATAAAATGCCGGAAAATACTTTCCATGCTTGGGCTTATTATAACGGTGGAATGAATACTTTTGTAGAATTTTTAGATATGGCAGACGAAGAAAAACTAAAAATTTATAATTGGTTAAAAAATATACCGTATATGATAAAACTTAAAGATAAAATTATAATGCATACACCGACACCTAAAAAGATTTTTGACAGAACAAAA
The DNA here is from genome assembly GCA_900316875.1 of Candidatus Ruminimicrobium bovinum. Lineage (GTDB taxonomy): Bacteria > Elusimicrobiota > Endomicrobiia > Endomicrobiales > Endomicrobiaceae > Ruminimicrobium > Ruminimicrobium bovinum. Next base: position 3,441 of record ONEP01000144.1, on the reverse strand, counting down.
GAAGGATATAATTTAGAAGAAATAACTCTTGCCAATATAACAGAAAGCGGACTTTTACAGGATGAAATATACGATGACCAACTGTGGAGCAGAAAAGTTATAGCATGTTCAAAATATGTTAATGAAAAAAGAAAACATAAAAAATTTTTTGAAACACAATTTAATAGTAAATCTCCAATAGTGTTTGCCGGGCATACTCCGTTATTAAATCCAATTTATGACGAAGATATGAATATTTGCCTTATAGATACCGGCGGTTTTGCAACAATAGAAAAAAACAAAATAGACGGACATATAACGGTAATTGATATAGATACTTTTGACTATTGGCAAAACGGCAATGCTAAAAAACAAAATCTTTTGGGCTTAAAGTAAAATCCGTTTGTCCTTTGGATGCTGTTTCAAATAATATTTTATTTAAGATACTCCTTAATATACTTTTTAAACCTCTTGCACCTGTCCTGTTTTTTACGGCTTGTTCGGCAACATATTCTATTGTTTCTTCAAGTATTTCCAATTTTATACCTGCTTCCATAAATACCTGTTTGTATTGGCTTATAACATTATTTTGGCTTTCGGTTAGAATTTTTACTAAATCCTGTTTTGTTAAATCATTTAATATCACTTTATTGGATAACCTTCCTGCAAATTCCGGCATAAAACCGTATTTGATTATATCTTCGGTAGTGGCTTGTTGCAATATGTTTAAGTTATCCTGCACCGCAAATTCTTCATTAAAAAAGCCGATACTTTTGCATTTGTTTGAATTTAATCTGTTTTCAATTATTTTTTCTAATCCGCTGAATGCTCCGCCTGCAATAAACATAACATTTGATATATCATATTCCCTGTCCAAACCAAACTTTCCGCCGTTACAAAAATAATTAGTGCTTTCAAATATTTTTAAAAATTCTTCCTGAACAGTTTTTGTTCCCACATCATTTTTGTTATCATTTTTATTTATTGCAATTTTATCTATTTCGTCTATATATACTATACTTATGGGGAACTTGTTTTCGGGCATATTTTGTTTGCACTTTTTTAATAAACCTGCAAATATCGAATCGGGGCTTAAACCTACATAACCAGTTTCGGTCAGTTGGCTTGCATCGGCTATGTATATGGGAATATCCAATATTTTACTTAATGTGTTACAAATAAATGTTTTGCCTGTTCCGGTTGGACCTATTATTAAAGTGTTTGTTTTATCCAATTTATCTTTATTGTTGTTTTTATTTATTTTACATTTTATTATATGTTCGTAAATTGCTGCGGAAATATTTCTTGTTGCCCTGTCCTGCCCGATAACATATTTGTTAAGTTGTTCATACAATTGGGTTGGGTTTATATCAACAACTTGTTCTTTGATGTTTGCTTTATCTTGAATTGTTGTATTCATTAAAATATTAAGCAGATTTTCGTTTATTTCCAATTCCTGTTCGTTAAAATTTCTTTGTTTATAATAAATACATTTACTTGTAATTAATTTGGAATTATCGTTTAATAGTTTTACTATAAAACTCGGTTTTGCTACATTTAGTTCAACTAAAGTTTCAATTAAATCGTTTTTTCTAACTCTGTCACGGCTTTTCAATTTTGATATTGCAACAAATATTATGCAAAACCTTTCAAGAATATTAAAATTGTATTTTTCTGTTTCTTTAATGAATTTAATGTTGCTGTTTTTGCCTATACTTCTTTCATCTATGGTTTTAAAACTTTGAAAATTTATTTTTCTGTTCCATCTGTCTGTATAAAAAATATCCAAAATATCGTCAAAATATTGTTCCGATGTGTACACCGGCAGTTTTGTTAACGGGTTACAAGTTGTTGCGGCTTGTTTTATTTCTTGTTCGGTAAATAATTCTTCCATTTGTTTATTCTCCTGAAATTAATAAGTTTTTTATTATTCTACAAAAACATCGCGACAACAGTATGTCCGTTTAATAAAAACTTTAATTGTTTTATTCTTCATATCTTTTTATGACAAAAACAAAAAACTTTGCTATAATCAATAGTCAAGTAAATAAATAAAATAGGATAAAATAATGAAAAAAATGTTATCTTTGTCGGCAATAGGAAAAGACAGAACCGGAATAGTCAGTTCAATATCCGAAATTCTTTTTAAATTGGGTTGCAATATTGAAGATTCAACAATGACGCTTTTATCGGGGCAATTTGCGGTAATACTTTTACTTGACTGCCCAAAAAATTCCGATATTTCAAAAATAAAAAGAAGTTTAAATTCTTCATTAAAAAAACTTGATTTATCATATTCGGTAAATGAAGTTGATAAACCTAAAAAAGACAAAAAAAATTACGGTGATTATATTATTGCCGTTTACGGTGCCGACAGAGTAGGTATAGTTTATACCGTAAGTAAATATTTAGCAGATAAAAAAATAAATATAACCGATGTCCAAACAAAAATTTCCGGTAAAAAAGATAAAGTTTACATAATGTTGATAGAAGTTAATATACCAAAATCCGTAAAAATAGAAGATTTTAAAAAGAATTTAAAAGATTTGGCAAAAGAACTTAAAGTTGAAATTTTTGTGAACCAAGCGGATTCTCAGGAAATTTAATAAAGTGGCAATTTTAAATATAGTAACAATTCCAAACCCGATATTAAAACAGGTTAGCTTGCCGGTAGAAAAAATAGATTCGGATGTAAAAAAGCTTATATCCGATATGAGAGAGACAATGCTTTCCTCAAACCATTGTGTAGGTATTGCAGCCGTTCAGGTAGGGGTTTTGGCAAGAATAGTTTTGGTTGATGTTTCTTTAAACCCTAAACCGCACCACAACAGCGGTTTGTTGGTTATGATAAATCCGAAAATAACATATACATCCGGTAAATTAAAATCAAGGGAAGGTTGTTTAAGTGTTCCTGATTTTACGGGAAATGTTGTTAGAAAAAATAAAATAGAAGTAGAATATACGGATATAAACGGTAATAAACAATTATTTAAAACTCACGGCTTTGAATCAATAACAATTCAACATGAAATAGACCACTTAGACGGATTTCTTTTCCTTGATAAAGTGTCATCCCTTAAAACAGATGTTTTCAAAAGAATATAATTTTTGTTTATAAGTTTATTTGATTATAAATTGTTTTGTAAATTTTTGCCTTGTAATTAGTTATTTGATAAAATATTCTATTATGAAAATTTTAATTATAAAACCGAGTTCTTTCGGCGACATTATTCAAGCAAATCCCATTATTGCCGCAATAAAAGAAGAATGGAGTAATGCTAAAATAGATTGGCTTGTTTTTGATAAATTTAAACCTACAGTAGAATTGTTTGGTAATATAACCAATATAAAAGTTTGGAAGAGAAACGGCGGAATAAAAGCTTTTTTTGATATTTTAAAAGATTGTAACAAACAAAATTATGATTTGGTTATGGATTTACAAGGTTTGTTAAGAACGGCATT
>ONEP01000246.1 GCA_900316875.1 Candidatus Ruminimicrobium bovinum | reverse complement strand
GAAAAAATACGTAAAGATTTTGAACAAAAAAAATCCGAATATGTTCGTTTAAATTCGTTAAAAAAAGAAAAAGAAGCATTGCTTGCAACAAAGGAAGCAAATATAGCAAAACATAATGCGGATTTACTCACGATAAAATCAAATGACCTTTACAAAACATGTCTTTTGGAAATAGAAAAAGCAAAGGCGGATAAAAGTGTAATAGAGGATGAAATTTTACAATTGATGGAAGATATAGATAAAGAATTTATTAACGTAAAAAAGCAGGAAGAACAACTAAAGCAAACGGAAAACAACATTCGTCAGGAAATTGCGAATATCCAAGATACTGTTAAAAAATCCGAACAAAACTTGTTAAATTTAAAAAAAGAAAGAGATGATTTTGCAAAAACAATAAATTCAAATTTGTTATCACAATACGAAAGAATAAGGGAAAACAGAAACGGACAAGGATTGGCTTTAATTGACGGAGACAGTTGCGGTTGTTGCAGTATGACATTAAGACCGCAATTAATCAACCAGGCAACAAAATGCACAGAACTTGTTTATTGTGATAATTGTTCCAGAATATTATTTAATAAAAAAGCAGTAGTATAAATTTCAAATATTTTTAATAAGATGTCGTATGGTCGCTTTACTGAAGTTACGTAAAGAGGAAAGTCCGAACTTTACTCTCTTTTTATAAGAGAAAAACGGTAGCGGGTAATTCCCGTCATTTGCAAGAATAGAGGTGCGAACAGTGACGATTTTTACCGAAAGGTAAAAATATTCCTTAGGGAATAATCATACAGCAATGTATGAAATGAAACGGCTAAATCCTTACCGGAAAGCAAGATAGCAGTTTTTATCGCTTGACCGTATAAAGTAATTTATACGGCAGAGAAATGACCATACCGTTTGTTTTTACAAACGGACAGAATTCGGTGTACAGACATCTTAAATTAGTTTATAGGTTCATAGGGTTATGGGGTTATCGGTTATAAATCTAACAAAAACACCGTATAACCTTATAACCCAAAGACTGTAAACCTAACATTGCAAAGCAATTTTTTATAAAAATGGATAATTTTTTTTATCATGAGCCCGTTATGGTGAATGAAGTTACAAAATATTTAATAACCGAAAATGAAGGTTATTACGTGGATTGTACTTTCGGCGGGGGCGGGCACAGCATTTATTTTTTAAAAAATTTTGATAATATAAAAATAATAGCATTTGACCAAGATGCCGATGCATACAAACATTTTATGGAAAATAAAGATATTAATCCTTACAGAGACAGAGTTATTTTTTGCAGGACTAATTTCAGTAATTTATATTCGCAATTGCAGGAACTTAAAATAAATACCGTTAACGGTATTTTTGCAGATTTAGGTGTTTCTTCAAAACAATTGGATGATAAAACAAGAGGTTTTTCATTCAGCTCCAATGATATTCTTGATATGAGAATGGATAAGACGAAAGATATATCCGCTTATGATGTTGTTAATTCTTTTTCGAAAGAACAACTTCAGGATATATTTTTTAAATACGGTGAAGAAAGTTTTGCGAAACAAATAGCCGAAGAGATTGATAATTACAGAGTTAAAGGAAAAATAAAAACGTGCAACCAATTAACCGATATCGTTTGTAAAGTTAAATGGAAAAAAGGCAAAATAAATCCGGCAACAAAAGTTTTTCAGGCATTGAGAATATATGTTAACGATGAACTTGAAAGTTTAAATAAACTGATAGATTCATCGACAAAAGTTTTAGACACTTATGCAAGAGTTGTAATTTTAACATATCATTCTCTTGAAGACAGAATAGTAAAACAAAAGTTTAAAGAGTTAAGTAACGAAACTTTTACGATCGTTAATAAAAAAGTTATAATTGCAAATGAAACGGAAATAAAAAATAATCCGAGAAGCAGAAGTGCAAAAATGAGAGTATTGGAAAAAACAAATGACTAATTCAAAGAAAAAAAACACAAATATCCGACAGTTGCTTTTTTTAGCGGCATTGGCACTTGTTTTAATATTTTTTTATAAATATCAACAAAATTGGGTTTTGTTTCTCGGAGACGACAATACAAAATTGGAAAACGAAAAAATGAATTTGAAAAAAGAAAACGATATTATTATGACCAAAATAAATTCTATTATGGCTCTTGAAAAATTAGATAAATTAGCAAAAGATAAAAATTTTACACCTCCTCAAAAAGATCAAATTATTAATATTGATATGCAAAATTATGAAGAAAAAGAATGATGTTTTTTATAAAGAATTAGTTTGGGGATTTGTTTTAATAATTCCGTTTTTATTTATTTTAGTCAAATCAATACAATTACAAATTTTCAGTTATAAATATACGGATAATTATATTGACAAAAAAGTTTATAACGAAATTACAAGAACTCCCAAAAGAGGTAATATTTTAGACAGAAACGGAAATATTCTTGTGGTAAGTATTCCCAAGTACGATATATTTTTAGATGCCGTTTCAATAAAAAAGCAACAGGAACTTGAAAAATTTTTGGCAAGTATAAATATAAAATTTGATAAAAACATTCGGGCAG
>ONEP01000121.1 GCA_900316875.1 Candidatus Ruminimicrobium bovinum | reverse complement strand
CATGATATACTTTTCTATCTTCTATCTCTATTGGATTATGGCTTTTTGTAAAAAAAACAGAAGATACTACCGTTTTTGCAATACTACCACTTATTCTTATGATAGCTAAAGCGGACTTTATATTGCCTGTAGCAAGAGCTACTATAGTATCTTCCTGTTTAAATAAATTCATTAATTTTTATCTATTGATAATTTTACTCCGACTTTTCTCATTGCACCTTCACCTTCGGAGAAAGTATCAAATTCACCTAAATTCTTAAAATATTGGTGAATAAATTTTCTGTCTTTTGCAGACATAGGATCAAATCTGTATATTTTTTTTGTTCTTTTTACATACTCTATTGCTTTTTCCGCAATTGATTTTAACCTTTCTTCCTGTTTTAATCTGTAATTATCCGTATCCAAATAAACTTTTACTCTTGTTTTAGGATTGGTATTTGCTATTAACTGTGTTACATATTCCAAAGCATCCAAAGATTGTCCTGCTCTTCCTATTAAAACACTGCTGTTATCGGTCTTTACGTCAACATTAACAAAACCGTCTTTAAAAGAAGCTTTTATATTTTCAATTTTAATTCCCATCATTTTAACGATATCTTCTATTATTTTTTGAACATTTTTACATGAAAGCTCTTGGTCGATATTTTCTTCCGTTTCACCATTTTTATCAATGTCTTTAATTTTGTTTTCCGACTTCACATCATTTTCATTTTCTTTTTTCTTTTTATTTTTTGCCGTAAGCAATACTCTTGCCGGCTTTGCACCCATCAAACCGAATAAACCGGAAGATCCTTCATCAAGAATTTTTATATCAACATCATCTTTACCGCATTCAAGTTTTTTTATTCCGTTCTCTATAGCTTCGGCAACATTTTTACCTATACTTTCCAACTCATCCAATAACATTTATTCCTCCCTTAAAACTGCAATGTACAATTTACAATGTATAATTTACAATTAACGGCAAACGACAAACTACAGATTTCACGTCCAACAACGCGTCGCTTCACGCACTTAAAATGACAAACTAAAAAAGAACACAGAATGACAAAAACGGATTTTAAAAATTTTATTTTTTTGTTTCCTGTTTTTTTAAAACAAAATACTGAACAATCATTGAAAAAACACTGTTTGTCAACCAATATAAAACCAATCCCGAAGGAAAACGCCAAAATAAAAATGTAAATACTATCGGCATTATATACATCATTTTTCTTTGTGTGGGGTCGGATGTTGCAGTTGACATTTTTTGTTGCAAAAACATACCTATACCCATAACCAAAGGCAAAACATTCAACGATATTCCGCCTATATAAGCCAAACTGTCGCTTGCCGATAAATCTTTAACCCATAAAATCCACGGAGAATACCTTAATTCGTAAGCATTTCTTAAAGTTTGAAACAATGCCCAAAATATCGGCAATTGTAACAACATCGGTAAACAACCGCCCAAAGGATTTACTTTATTTGTTCTGTAAAGGTTTAACATTTCAGCTTGAAGTCTTTGAGGTTCATTTTTATATTTTGTTTGCAAATCTTTTATTAACGACTGAATTTTTTTCATACCTGCCATGGCCTTATAGCTTTTTGATGTCAACGGCAATACCAAAATTTGAATTATTATCGTCAATATAATTATTGCCCAACCGTAATTATTTGTAAGTTTAAAAAAGAAAAATAAAACAAAAAGAGCTATCTTTCCCAACCATCCGAAAAAGCCGAAATCCACGGTTTTTTCAAAACCGGAATTAAACGTTTTTAAATATGTATATGATTTGGGACCTACAAAGAAATTTAAAGAAAAATCCTGTTCATATTCATCCTGTTTTACATTTGCACTTAATATTGCCGTAGGTGCGGATTTTTTTGACTTTCTTGAAACTTCTATATTAGAAAAATTTAACGAATTTACCGGCATAAAAAGAGATAAAAAATACCTGTTGTCTATTGCTACCCATTTATATAATTGCGCAGGATTGTTTTGTGATTTCAATTTTTCCAATTTTGCAGGCATTGAAGATGTAAGTCCGAGTATTCTTGTAACGGATTCGTTTTCTTTTAATTCTTTCTCGTCCGTTCCCAAACCCGGCCCCCAATTTATATCAATATCGGGAAGAACTGCAGTATCTTTCAATTTGAACAATTTAATATCAAGTTTATGAAAATATTCCCGGGACATTCTGAAAGTTTTTACTATTTTCCAACCTTCCGGAGATGTATATTCGAATGATATTTCATCTTTACTTGAATTTATAACTTCATAAACCGAACCCGGAAAATTTCCTAATACCGGAGCCGCCTCGGGCAAAACCAAATCCACAAAGCTTCCGTTTTTTTCTCTTATAAACCAATGTTTAACGGATGCTCCTTTATTTGAAAAAACAACTTTATAATTATCATTTTCCAAAACAAATTCACTTTCTTTTGCACTTGTTTCAATAATTTTATTTTCTTTTGTTGCAATTTCGGACTTTATTTCCGGTTCTTTTTTTTGCTCGCTGACAGCCGTTTGGTTAATTGAATCCGAAGAATTTAAATTTTGATAAATTTGTTCGGGTTTCGGCTGAAACAAAAAATACCATAACAGTAAAAACACCGTTGAAAAAACAACAAACATAACCGTATTTTTTTGCATATTAATTTTCTCTCTCTTTATTTTTTTTCAGGAACCAAATCTATACCACCCTGACAAAAAGGATGGCATTTAAGCAGTCTTTTTAAAGCTAAAAAACCGCCTTTAAAAAAACCGAATCTTTCTATGGCTGTGTATGCATACTGTGAACAAGTCGGATAGAACCTGCATCTTGGAGGAGTAAATGCTGAAATTTTTCTATAAATTTCAATTAAAAAAAGTGCAAAATACTTCATAAAGCTACTCTTTACAATAGCCAGCGCTTTTTAATGTATCAAAAATTTTTTGTTCAATAAAACTATATTTTTGAAATTTAATACTTGATTTTAACACAAAAATAATATCCAAGCCGTCAACCAACTTGTTTTTCCCAGTTCTGAAAATTTCTCTTATTCTTCTTTTAGCTTTATTCCTTTCAACAGCAATCCCTACTTTTTTCGAAGTAACAAGTCCTAACCTTTTTATAGGTTTGCCGTCTTTTCTGTTAAAGATAAAAATATTTGCAAACCCGACGGATAAACGAACACCATGTTCAAAAATTTTTTTAAAATCGCTGTTTTTATGTAACCTTTCGTTGTAAGAAAAAGAAGAACCGGAACTTCCGTAAAACATTTTATGCCGATAAAGATTCTCTGCCTTTTCTTCTTCTTGCACTTATAACTTTTCTTCCGCCAACCGTAGCCATTCTTGCCCTAAAACCTATTTTCTTTTTTCTTCTTTCTTTGTTTGGTTGAAATGTTCTTTTTGTCATTTTTTCGTTTCCTCATTATAAAATTTCCAATATATAAAGCAAACCGACAAACTTTTATACCTCAAAATAACAGTTATTACTATACATCTGTCGGTAAAAAGTGTTTAAGTTATGCCAATTTATAAGGATTTATTATACTTAAATTAAATTAAGTAGTCAACATAAAATTTTTAGCTTAGAGCATATAGCTGAAAGCTGAGAGTTTAAATGACGAAGACAACACAAATTGTCTCGCATTCGCTCGGCAATAATATCTTAAAAATATCTCAAAACCAAACTAAAAATCGCTTTGTGATTTTTTAATATTTTTCAGGAACTTCATCCAAAATAACGGCTTTATCTTTATCTTCGGGAATCGGAGTTCCGCTGATTTTATTTTTTACCCAATCACCTATGGAATCAACTATAATGTAAGTAACGGGTGTCATAAGCAATGTAACAAGTAACGATAACAATTGACCGCCTACAATAACTATTGCCAAACTTCTTCTTGTATCTGCCCCTTCACCGTTGGATATCATCATAGGTATCATGGAAACTATAAGTGTTAAAGTTGTCATTAAAATAGGTCTGAGTCTTACTTTATTTGCTTCAAGTATTGCATTGGTTCTGCCGTAACCTCTTGCCCTTAACTGGTTTGTATAATCCGTTTGTAAAATAGCATTCTTACTTACAACACCTACCAACATAAACATACCGAGTAAACTGAATATATTTAATGTTTGCCCCGTTACCATCAATGCAAACAATGCAAAAGGAATTGTCAACGGCAAACTTACAATAATAGCAATAGGATGTGTAAACCTTTCCATTAACGAACAAAGAATTATATACTTAAACACAAATGCCAAAACAAAAGCCAATAAGAACGATACAAACATTTTTCCCATTTCTTTTGCCTGACCGCTTTTTGCAACGGTATAACCTATATCAGCATTTAAAGAATAAAAAGCTTGTTCCATTATATTCATTGCACTTCTTGTATCAAGTCCGTTCAAGTTTGCTTCCACCCTAACTTCTCTTTGTCTTGCTTTCCTGTTAATTTGGCTGGGACCGAAACCTTCTTCTATATCGGCAATACTGTCAAGACGTATAACAGTATTTTTATCGTCAATATTTGCAGGTATCATAAGTGCCGAAATAGCTTCCTTCGTATTTCTGAATTCTTCGGCAACCCTAACCCTTACCTCATACAGTTCATCACCCTCTTTATACTTTGTAATATCATCTTCACCGCCGACCATTGTTCTTAAAGCTGCAGCAACGGCGGTAACATTAACACCCAAATTATTTGCTTTATCTCTGTTAATTATTACTCTGTATTCGGGTTTTGCCATATCAACCGATAAATCCACATCTCTAAACCTTGAATCCTGCGAAAGTTTTGCTACCGTTGCATTTGCATAATCCATCAATTTATTCAAGTCGGGACCCAATAAACTGAGCTGTACCTCTTTACCGGAAGACGGGCCGTCACTTTTAACAATAACCGAAGTTTTAAGCCCGTCATATTTTGTCAACATTTCTCTTATATTTTTTATATATTTTGCCGTTTTTATTTTTTCTCTTTTATTTCTTTCTTCCAATTCTATTTCCAAATAACCTTTATTTGTAGGTGTGGAATTAGAAAAAGAACTTAAACCGTCTCCGCCTTTACCCGTAACGGTTAAAATACTTTTTATGTAAGGCAATCTTCTTATATCGTTTTCAATTTGAGCTAAAATTTCTTTCATATCGGTATAACTTGTTCCTTCTTCGGCTTTAACCTGAACTTGAATTTTACCGGAATCTTCCTGAGGGAAAAATTCACCGCCCATATTTTTTATCATCGGAGCAATTGCAAATATACACAAAAATGCAAGTATTACCATTATAATTTTATGATGTATTGACCAATTTAAAACAGGTATATACATTTTAACCAAAGAATTATTTACATTTGTAACTATTTTATCAAGTTTATTTTCTCCGTTTGTTTTTTTCAACATTTTTGCACATAACATAGGTGTTAATGTTAATGCAACAACACCTGAAAGTGCAATCGCAAAAACTACCGTCCAACCGTAACTGCTTAAAACTCTTCCTACCATACCGCCCATATATGCCAAAGGTAAAAATATAACAAGAATAGAAAGTGTTGTTGCAACAACGGTTGCCGTAATTTCTTTTGCACCGTCAACGGCTGCCTGAACAGGAGATTTATCATATTTTTCCATGTGCCTGTAAATATTTTCAAGCATAACAATTGCATCGTCAATAACAATACCCACGGCAACGGTTAAACCGAGTAATGTAATATTATTTAAAGTAAAACCGTTCATGTTCATAAATATAAACGAACCCACTACCGATATAGGAATAGCAAGGAAAGATATAAAAGTAGACCTTAAAGAGCCCATAAACACCAATACCATTATACCTGCCAAAAATGCTCCTAAGAAAAGATGTTCCAAAACTGTATTAACCGAAGCTCTGATGGAACCGCTTTGGTCCGACATAATTGTAATTTTCATATCCGGCGGAAGTGTTTTTTCTATCATTTTAATTTTTTCTTTAACACCGTCGATAACCTGTAAAGTATTTGAGCCGCTTTGTTTTTTTATTTCCAAAGTTACACAGCGAACACCGTCCAAAGTTGTGCTTTGTTGTTCGTATTCTCCGCTGTCTTCAACCGTTGCAACATCGGAAAGTTTTATGGGAACTCCGTTTTTGTTTTTTACAAATATGTTTTTAAAATCTTCAACCGAAGGTATTCTCCCCAAAATTCTTAAACTGTAGGAATTATGGTTTTGCTCAACTTTTCCTCCCGGAATTTCAAAATTTTGTTGTGCAAGTGCGGATGTAACATCGGTTATCGGAATTTGTAACGAATAAAGTTTTAAAGGGTTTATCGTAACATGAATTTCTCTTTCTCTGCCGCCTACAATACTGACAGAACCTACGCCGGAAGTATTTTCTACAACTTCCTTAACTTTCTTTTTGGCAAGTTCGGTAAGTTCTATAATATCTCTGTTACCGGTAACGACAACATTTAAAACGGCTGAAGCATCCATATCAAGCTTTAAAACTACGGGGGATTTTGTTCCGTCCGGAAATTTGGATTTAACCTGTTCTGTTTTATCTCTCACTTCCTGAATACCGATATCGGCATTTTTATCCATTTCAAATTTAACAAATACAATGGAAACACCTTCCATATTATATGCAGAAATTTCATCAACACCGGAAATTTCGTTAACGGCTTCTTCTATGTATTTTGTTACGGAAGTTTCAACTTCTTCCGGGCTTGCACCTGGCAATACCGTTTGAACAAGTGTTGCCGGAATATCCATACTGGGATATAAACTTACACCCATTTTCAAATATCCCATAAGCCCTAAAAACATCAATGAAACACTTACCATTATGGTAAGAACCGGTCTGTGTATAAAAAATGCGGCCAAACCGCTATGTTTTTTTTCTGTTTTATTTTCCATATTTGTTTAGCTCCCTACTTTTGTATCTCTATCTTACTGCCGTCTTTAATACCGTAAACAAATTCCAAAACTTCATCACCTTCGTTAAGTCCGGAAATTTCCCAATTATTATTATTCTTAAATTTAACTTCTATATCTTTTCTGACGGCGGTTGTTTTATCATCGGAAGGGACCAATACATAATTTTTACCGTCCTGGTCTTCATAAATATTTTTCTTGGACAAAGATAAAACATTTTTAACTTCTTTTAAAGAAATATCTACCCTTGCAAACATACCGGCTTTCAACAATCCCTTAGGATTATTTGTTCTAAATTCAACGGCAACACTTCTGCTTAAAGAATCAACTACCGGGCTTATAACATCAAGTGTTGCTTCAAATTTTTGGTCAGGGAAAGCTTCAACGGTTAATACGGCTTTTTGTCCTCTGTAAATTTCCCCTACATATCTTTCCGGAACATCAACTTTTATTCTAAGCACGGATTGATTAACAACTAAAGCAACAGGTGTTGCGGTAGTAACATTTTCTCCGGGATCAAGAAAAATTTTAGCAACAACACCGCTTAATGTTGAAGGAACTATAACAGGTTCGTATTGAGCACCTACTTCATCCCTTTCAATTAAAGATACTGTTTGATCTTTTTGGACTCTATCGCCTTCTCTCAATAAATTTCTTTTTAATTTACCGCTGACTCTCGGAAACAAAGTTGCCTCTTCCAAAGCTTTTATACTGCCGGAAGCAATTAATTGATGTTTCAAATCTCTTTTTTGAACGGTTTCGGTTTTAACAACAAAAACATTTTTTGAAACATCTTCTAAAATTTTAGAAGAATCTTTCTTAAAAATAAAAATACCGCAAACGACAACAACTACACATATAATAATTAACCAAACCGCAACACTACCCCTATTAAAATTTTTTTGTTCATTCAATTTATTACTCATAATCTTTTGTCTCCCTTCCAACAGAAAAATTTAATTCCGACAAAGCCATGTGTGCATCATGTATAGCTTGCACGAACGATAATTCGGAAGTATTCAAATCCGATATGGCATCATTTAATTCCAATTGACTTATCAGTCCGTTTCTATATCTTAACATTTTTGAATTCAAATTTTCTTGTGCTTGTGCAACAACGCCTTTGGTCGATTCAATTCTTTTTTTTGCTTCTTCCAAATTCAGCCATGCCGTTTTTACCTCTATTCTTACATTTTTCTTTTGGTTTTCATAACTTTCTTTTGCATCTTCATAATACAATTCTTTTTGTTTTACCTGTGAAGATATTGAAAAACCTCTGAATATCGGCAGACTTAAATTTAAGCCGACGTTTGCACCTAAATAGTAATGGTTTCCATCGGGAAGGCCTTCCTTTGTATATCCGAAATATCCGTAATTACCGTAAGCTGAAAGATTCGGATAATGGTCGGCTTTTGCTATTTTCCAATTTGCTTCGGCTATATCCATTGCAAGTTTTGATACAATAAGTTCCGGCCTTTTTTGATAAGCCATGTCATATAATGTTTGAAGATCCGGCAAATCCGGAAGCAATAAATCGTTTTCAACCCAAGTTAAAAACAACGGAGATTCGGGGTCTTTATTTAAAATTTGTCTTAAAGATAAAGTTGCAAGTTCCACATCTCTTTTTGCTAACAGAACCTGCGGAACAATATTATCAACCCTGACTTGCTGCGTTAAAATATCAAGATTACTCGATAAACCTTGTTTATACCTCGCTTTAGTTTCGGCAAGGTGTTGTTTGGCAACATCCAAATAAGTTTCCTGCACGTGAACCAAAGCGGATGCATAAATTATTTTGTAACAATAATTCACAACAGTTCTTGCAACAACAGATTTTACATGTTGTAACTTATAATTGCTGCTTTCTGCTTGCAGTTTTATATACTCTTTTGTGTTTGTTATTTTACCGCCCGTCCATAAAACCCAATTTGCTTTAAGTTGTGCGGTGTAAGTATTATTTACAATTGAAGTTTCAACCATTTTATCACTGGAATTTAATGATTTTGCCCTCAATAATGCTCTGTTATAATTTGCTTCAAAATCAATATAAGGATAATAGGAAGAATTTGCCTGACGCAATGCTTCTTCGGCAATTTCTTTTGATTTTGTAGCGGAATAAACCTGATAACTGTCTTTGAGTGCTATTTTAACAGCATCTCGTATTGTTATTTTTGTTCCCTCTTGCTGTTCCAATTCTTTAAACAATTTCACATTCAAATCGTTTTTACCGTAACCTGCAGCCGATGCCGCAAAGATATTTACGGTAAAAAGTAATGTTATTAATAAACATACAACCTTTTTCATATTTACTCCCATCCTCTAATCTTCTGCATTTTTATAGTCTATCGCTTTTAAAATTGCCGTTACAATATTTTCGGGCTTTAAGTTTATCAATTTTACGGGTGCAAAAACAATATGATTTAAACATGCTTCAAACAAATAACAGGCAATTTCAAAATTTTCACGTTTTATATTTTTATTTTTAATTTCTTTTTCAAAGATATATTTTATTGTTTTTTCGTTTTCTTCTTTTAACGACTTGAATTTTTTATCAAGAGCAGGAACACCCTTTATATAATCCGTAACATGTAAAAAAAAACCCAACGATTTTTTTGCCTTTGCTTTATATGCATTTTTAAAAATATCTATTAAAATATCTTTTAACGAAATATTTTGTTCAATATATTTTTCTACTTTTTTCCTTTGATCATCTATAATAAATTTTATTATCGTATAACAAATTTCATCTTTACTTTTAAAATAATAATATAAAGAAGGTTTTGTTATATTACAGGCGGAAGCAATTTCCTGCATGGAAACATCTTTTACGGATTTTGTTCCTATTAAATTAAATGCTTCTTTTAAAATTTTATTTTTCATTTTATTCTCTGAAAAAACATATTTTGTCTACCAAACGGTAAGTAATATACAAAAGTTTACGAATTTTGTCAACAAGAAATTTGCTTCGCAAATTTAGCTTAGAGCTTAGAGCTAAGGGTTTAAATTTTAACGGCAACAACTGCAGGTTATAGGGTTATAGGGTGATAAGTTTATAAGTTTAAAAGACAAAAACTAAAAAACAACATATAAGCCCATAATCTAATAATATTATAATCTGAATTTACAAGACAAATTTTATCTGATAACGGCAACTTTTTTAATTACTTTATCACCGGAATTTTTAATCAGTATAATATAAATTCCCTGAGCAACATCATTACCGGATTTTGTTTTACAATTCCATTGCAAAAACCTTGTTCCGTTTCCGAATATTTGCGTATCATCGGATGAAAAAGAAATTATCATTTGCCCTGATATCGTATAAATATAAACATTTAATTTTTCGGATACCGAAGGCAAATTTGTTATTGTAATTTTACCTTTTCTTGCAGGATTGGGATAACAAACTACTTTCGACAAATCATACGTATAAACGGTTTTTTTACCGGTAAAAAACTTACAGT
>ONEP01000095.1 GCA_900316875.1 Candidatus Ruminimicrobium bovinum | reverse complement strand
GACTGACCTATTTTTATATAACCCAACCCGACATCATTTAATGTTGATAAAATTTTATGAAGTTTCGGAACATTTTCAAAAAATTTATCAAATTTATTATTTAGGTTTTCTGCTCCTGCAGTTGCCGGGATGATTACCGGTGCTTTATATAACATAATAGCAAGGTTGCTTATAGGAAATACTTTAGGTCATTTGGGAATTGCCGGAATTACGGTAAATTTTCCTTTGGTAATTTTATATATTGCTTTCAGTGCTTTTATAGGTGTTGGCGGGAATGCATTATTTTCCATATATTTGGGCAAAAAAGATATAAAAAAAGCCGAACACATTTTAGGTAATACTTTTGTTATGCTTGTGTTGGTATCGGTCGGTGTATCGGTATTCTTATACATTTTTTTGGAACAAGCATTAGCAATGGTTGGTGCAAGTGCCGATGTTATGCCCTATGCCAAAGAATATATGGAAATATCAATGATAGGTTTTACAATTTGGGGAATAGGTGCCGGTATGAACCACTTTATAAGGTCAAGCGGTCATCCTAATATTGCGCTTATAACTCAAATTGTTGGAAATGTAGTTAATATTATTGTCGGTATATTGTTTGTTTATTATCTTGGTTGGGGAATGAAAGGTGTTGCATGGGCAAGTGTGTTCGGTCAAACTTTCAGTGCCGTATGGATACTATACTTTTTTTTAAGCAAAAAATGTCCTTATAAAGTCAGAATAAAAAATTTTATTTTAAAAAGGGATATTGTTTTTGCAGCATGTGCAATAGGAATATCACAATTTATATTTCAAATATCGTCAAGTATTTTAAATTTTATATTAAACCGTTCTTTAGTTGTATACGGCGGAGATACCGCACTTGCCGCAATCGGCATTGTAATGGCTGTAAATTCCATGATAATTTTTACGATTATGGGGATATCTCAGGGAAGCCAACCTTTAATAGGTTATAACTACGGAGCAAAACATTATTCCAATGCAATACAAACAACAAAAATGGCAATAAGATGGAGCAGCATTATTTTAATAACGGGTTTTTTAATAACGGAAATTTTTGCGGTTCCCGTAGTAAAATTATTTAATTCGGATAATGAAGAACTTATAAAAATGGCAGCAAGAGGTTTAAGGTTTGTTAATTTTATGCTTCCGGTAATATCCCTGCACTTTTTCGGCAGCACATATTTTCAAGCTATTAATAAACCGTTACAGGCAACTATTTTAAGTCTTTCAAGGCAGGTATTGTTACTTATACCTTTTGTTTTAATTTTGCCGAAATTTATGGGGCTTGACGGTGTGTTTTTTGCAACAACCGTTGCCGATTTTTTTGCTTGTTTGATATCGGCAATTTTATTACACCATTATTTTCATAAACATAATCAAACATTATTTATATCGGCAAAATTACATAAAAAGATACAGATATTTAAAAAGCTGAAAAGCTGAGGGTTTAGGGTTGAAAGCTGAGGAGTTTGTTGTAAAAAATGCTATGCAATTTTGATAAATAATAGATTTTTTGCAAAGCAAAAAATACCGAAAACTATAAGCTATCAGCTGAAATTTTATGAAATAAAATTGGCTCATTTTATCAGCCAAAAATTACTTTGTGATTTTTTAAGGAGAACAACATGATTACATTTTCAGTAGGGCTTCTGATTTTATTGGCAGGTTATCTTACATATTCAAAATATGTTGAAAAACAATTTGAACCCGACGGCAGACCTACACCGGCTTATGCAATTAACGACGGTGTTGATTTTATTCCTTTAAGCATTAGAAGAAACCAAATGATACAGTTATTAAGTATTGCCGGTATGGGACCGATTGTAGGTGCAATACAGGGGATATTATTCGGACCTATAGCATTTCTTTTAATACCTGTAGGATGTATTCTTATGGGTGCCGTTCACGATTATTTTGCAGGAATGATATCAATGAGAAACAACGGTATGCAGGTAACGGGGCTAATTGAAAAATATTTAGGTAAAACCTGGTATTATGTATTTTTGGTAATAATTTCCGTCTTGATGCTTCTTGTTGCCGTTGTTTTTGTTTATACATCAGGCGACCTTCTTGCTTCAAAGTTTTTTAACGTTACCGATTTTTCTTTAAACAACAAAATTATTTTATATATTTACGGTTCCATAATTTTATATTATATGCTTTCAACTATGTTTCCTATAGATAAAATTATCGGAAATGTATATCCGATACTCGGTTTTATTTTAATCATAGGAACTTTTCTTTTATTGGCAGGTTTCTTTATAAAAGGTGTAAATTTGCAGGAAATAAATTTTGCTCATCTTAATATGCACCCTAAAAAATTTTATTTAATTCCTATATTTTTTATGACAATAAGTTGCGGATTGTTATCAGGTTTTCATTCCACACAATCAACGGTTATTGCAAGAACGGTTCAACATGAAAAAGAGGGAAGAAAAGTTTTTTATGCCATGATGTGTGTTGAAAGTTTTATTGCTATGGTATGGGCAGCGGCAGCAATGACAACTTATAGTTTGAATATAGTTCCCGAAAATTTTGTAGGGCAAGTTCCGGCAATCAGAATAATGACGGAATATTTTGTTCCAGCATATTTGGCATTTATAGTTATAATAGCGGTTGTTGTATTACCGATAACAACGGGAGATACTTCTTTAAGGGCATTAAGACTTACGTTATCGGATGCCTTTAAAGTAAGCCAGGCAAAACCTTCCGGAAGGTTTTTAATAAGTATTCCGGTATTTTGTTTGGTTATTATTTTGCTTTATATCGTAAAAACTCAGCCGGACGGTTTTGCACTTATTTGGCGTTACTTTATGTTTGTTAATCAGTTAATGGTTTTACCTACATTTTTTTATGCCACAATATACCTGTATAAAAACAAAAAGAATTATTTTATTACATTATTGCCGGGCTTGTTGTTTGTATACATAGATATGCTTTTTATATTAAATGCAAAAATCGGCTTTAATTTAAGTTACGGTCTTTCAAGTATAATTGCATTTATTTTTGTCGTAATAACCATCTTCTATATTTCAAAAAAATTAAGAGGTGCAAAATGAATATAAAATTTGAAAAAGTTGTAACCGAAGAACAAATAAAAAAGGTGGCCGAAGCAGCAAATATTGTTTGGCACGAAGCTTACAAAGAAATTGTATCACTTGCTCAAATAGATTATATGATAGAAAAATTTCAATCTTTTGGTTCGTTGTCTGAAGCGATAAATAAAAATAATTATCTTTATTATTTAATAAAAGTTGATGATACCGTTGCAGGATATATAGGGTTGCAAGAAAAAGACGGAAAAATGTTTTTAAGCAAACTTTATATTTTAAAAGAATTTAGAGGAAAACAAGTTTCATCAAAAACTTTTGAGTTCATTGAAAATTCAGCAAGAAATAAAAAATTAAAATCCGTTTGGTTAACCGCAAATAAAAATAATACTCATGCAATAGAAGTGTATAAACATAAAGGTTTTGTTGTAATAAGAACACAGGTTACAGATATCGGCAACGGTTTTGTTATGGACGACTATGTTTTTGAAAAAACTTTGTAAAAAACACAAAGTTTTTTAATGTATAATGTAAAATTTTGGTAAAAATACAAAGATTTTTGCTTTTTTAAGTTTTTTATTTTGCAAAAAACACATTAATTATACATTATAAATTATACACTATACATTAATAGAAATTTTGTGAAACAAAATTTTTACAAGGGCGGCTTCTTTCTCGGGTGTTCCCATAGAAATTGTAAAATCGGTTTCGGAATTATTTTGAACTTTTGCGGTTACCGTATTATCCTCTATAAAAACCGGTTTTTTAAAATTTATTTCCATTTCATTTAAACTATAATCTTTTTTAAATTGCGGGGTAAATGTTTCCATTGCCCACATAGGATAAATACAATTATTTACATGCCCGTTCGTATCAATTGCTCTTTCAGGCAACACATCATAAGTAAGGTTAAAACTGTCAAATTTTATAGGTCTTAATTTTATTGTGTCTATCATAGCCCATTGGCTTGAAGCTGCAATTAATATTTTACCTGTTTTGTCTTTTATAAGAAATTCTCTAACTGCAATAATTGGTGTCCTTGCACACGGCCATGTTTCAAGTATCAATTCATCAAAAACTTTAGGTAAATAATTTATTTTTAGATGGTATGCCCTTCCTACCCAAGCCAAATTGTGTTCTTTACAAAAAGTATAACCTACATTAAGTTTTTCGGCATGAGTATCCGCCATATCTTGCAATAAATGAAATATACTGATAACTCTTATATTACCGTTTATATCACATTGTGAATTTGATATTTTGCATTCTCTAATAAGTTTATCCATTTTAGTTTCCTTTTCTATTTAAAATTTTTTATTATTCTATAAAATTTTAAAAAATTTTTTAATCTGTTTTTTTTCTGGACAGTTCATATAAATTTATTATAAAATATGTTAATATATCGAGTTTATACTTTCTTTAAATAAAATGCATAAAATAATTTTAATTTATATATTTGCCGTATTATTTTTTATTGTCGGGTGTGAAAAGCAAAACAAGACGGATATAATATATAATTTTTATAAAGATTATACTTCCGCCTGCAATAACGGTTCAACCGAAACGGTATTAAAGCAATATTGCAGCAAAAAACTGTTGGCGGATTTAGATACGTTGTATTCTTTTGACAGTGAAGATTCCATTATTGTCGGAATAGATTATGATATTTTCTTTAATGCTCAAGATGTTTTGCCGGTTGAAAATTTAAAAGTTTCAAAAATTGAAAACAATTTATATTCGGTTGAATGGGAACAACACACTAAGCCGATAAAAATAAAACTTATAAAAGAAGGCGGAACATTTAAGATAGATGAACTTGACAGTTATAATTTTGAACAGATAAAAAAAGAAGTCGATAATTATTGGAAACATAAAAAGTCCGTAAAAATTTAAATTAAAAGAGGATTGTGCAAATGGTAAAACCTGATAAATGGATAAAACAAATGGCTATTGAAAAAAAAATGATAGAGCCGTTTGAACCGGAACAAATAAGAAAAGGTATTTCTTTCGGAACATCATCTTACGGTTATGATTTCAGAGTATCAAACGAATTCAAAATAATGCAAAAAAAATCCGACGGAACATTTATTGACCCTAAAAAAATAGACCAAAATTTATTTCAGGATATAAAAGTTGACGATTTTATAATACTTCAACCACAAACCGTTGCCCTTGCAAGAACCGTTGAATATTTTAGAATTCCCAGAGATATTATAACGATAGCTTTCGGTAAATCCACTTATGCAAGATGCGGAATTTTGGTTAATATAACACCTTTTGAGCCGG
>ONEP01000012.1 GCA_900316875.1 Candidatus Ruminimicrobium bovinum | reverse complement strand
GTTGTCAAGAAATCCTTGACAACTGAATTTTCTTCAAGTTCGCCGTCTTCAAAAATATTTTTAAGATGCAAACTGATATTTTGTTTTGTTGTTTCAAACAATTCTGCCATTGATTTTTGTGTAAGCCACAAAGTTTCATTATGAAGTTTTAAATCTACTTCTAAATTTCCGTCTTTTGTTTTGTAAATGATTATTTGGTTTTCTTTTTTCATAAAAAAACCCTCTATATAATTATTTTGTATAATTATACAAAAATATGTTTTAAAAGTCAAATTGTTGTTAGTTTATAGTTGATAATTTAATTGCGATTAAAACTTTCTTTATAATTTTTTAATTTTTCAAAACTATTATATTTTTTATAAAAAGTTTGTTTTTTATTTATTATATTCAAATATTGGTAATCTTTACCTAAATTCAAACAATTCAAATTTTCTTTATTCTTTTTTGAATATTCTTTATTTGATATTCTTGGTTGTTCAAATAAATTAGTAATATTAACTTCTTTATTTCTTCTTTTAATTACTAATTCTTCAATAACTTCTAATTCTTTAAAGAAACATTGCAAACATTTTGTTGGTTTATAAAATCTTATTATTCCTTTACAAATATTATTAATTCCCGAATATAAATTTTCTTCTTCGGTATCATTTATAAATGCACTTCTTATTAATATTGATAAATAATAATCTTTACTATTAGATATACAAACATCAACACCACCCCTAGCATAGTTAATTTTATTACTATCATCGTTTTTATATTTTTGAGAATATCTATGAAAATATAGTTTTCCAAATCTATCATTACCATTTTTATCTTTGCCTTTTTGTAAATCATTCATATGGCACATTCCATCATCAGGTCTATTATCTTTATTTAATTTTGAAAAATATATTTCTGTCTCTATAGGAATTATATTTATAACTTTTCCTTCATATTCAAAATTTAATTTATAATTTATTAAAAAATATTTATTTATTTTTTGTAATATCGGAAGTGCCTCATTTATATTTTTACAATTTTCAAAAAAATTATTAATATCTTCTATATTTGTTTCTTTTTTTATATCGTCCCAAAATTTTTTCTTTAATTCTTTATTTTCCATATAAAACTCCTTACTATACTGATTAAGATTATACTTTATCACTTTAATCCAAGTAAAACTCGTCGGTCATCATCCTTTACTCCATATGCTGATGGATGAGGCATTGTATAAATTTTTGCAGTTTTATATATTTCCTTAAGTTTATCTGTACATTTAATAGCTTTTTTACCTAATATAATAATATAGTCGCCTTTAAATATTTTTACAATTTCATTAACGAATTTTTCTTCTTCAACAAAACATTTTTTCACACCTTTCTCTTTTAATGATTTACAATGAACTATTTCTGTACTTACAGCATATTTGTCAAGTCGTTCTGTAGGGCTTAAATTTTTACTTTCAGGATAAAGCCACAAAACATATTTTGAAATTGATTGCCAAAATCTAGGGATTTTTTTATCAGCATTTACAAAACGATTATCAAAAAAATTTATAATATTTTCATCTGTCCAATCTTTTGTAGGGAAAATTTCATTTATTCCCAAAGATGGATTTGAACTTATAAATAGAACTTTAGCTTTTGATAAATGACCATTCCAAGGTTCTGGAAGGTGCATTTTGTTTATTCCATTATCAATTTGATTTTGTACAATTTCTTTGTAACAGCTTTCACAATCTTTATTATGACTTAACATGTCAAAAACAAATTGAGGTTCATAATTTCTTGCAATTTTTAATATTAATAGTTTTTCTTTGTTATTCATTTTATTTTCTATAACACATACTAAAAAACATAATAATTTAAATTATTATATCAAAATTAATATTATATTAATTTGACCAACTAATACAATTTAAAACTCCGCCATTTTTGGCTATTTCTGTGCAATCTATTTGCAGTATCTTATATTTATTGCCAAATATTTTATATAACGATATTAATATATTATTATCATTTTTTATGTTGAACTTCGGTAATATTATAACATCGTCAAATTGTAGGTAATTTATATATAAACCGATAGCATTTGTTATATTATCTGTTGACGGTATTTCGATATATTTTAAATTTTCTTTTTCCAAAACATCGGTTAATTTCTTTTTATATTTAATATGTTTTTTAAGATATTTATTAATTAAAGCTGTATTATCATTTACAAACCTAACCATACCGTCACTATGCCCGTAATCGTCGTATTCTTCTTCAATTATTATTATTTTGTTAAGTTTAAGTAAATCTTTT
>ONEP01000014.1 GCA_900316875.1 Candidatus Ruminimicrobium bovinum | reverse complement strand
TGGCGGAACTGGCAGACGCACAGGACTTAAAATCCTGAGGCTCGCAAGAGCCGTGAGGGTTCAATTCCCTCTCTACCCATATTTTTTTTCGGTAAATTTATGGAACATATTCTTCTTGATTTTTCATCTATAGAACAAAATCTTAAAAATTATACTTTCAAAAACAAAGGTGTTTTGGCAATTGAAATAGACAAAATAATAGGCAGTTTAGGCAGATATTTTGATTTTACCGAAAACTTACTTCCTAAAAGGGATGTTTTAACCACAAGATATGAAAGAATCAAAAAAATTATGACCGAAGGCGGAATATTACCGCCTATTCAAGTTTATCAAATATTGGATAATTACTTTATAATTGACGGCCATCACCGTGTTGCAATTGCAAAAAATGAATTAAATGCAAAATATATTGATGCCGATGTAACGGAGGTTCAATTTAATTTTGAATTGTCGCCTAATACCAAATATATATTCGGCAGTGAAAGTACCAAAAATTTTCTGATTAAATTGGAAGCTTATTCTTTTGAAAAAAGCACATATTTGAATAATAATATTTTAATAAAACCGTTAACTGTTACCGAGCTTAAAAGTTATGCGACGTTAAACCAGGAAATAGAAGATTTTAAAAAACAATATAACAAAGGTGAACTTTCAAGGAAATCAAAAATTTATTCGTCATATACATGGTATGCACAAATATTTTTACCTGCCGTCAATCTTATTGAAAAAGAAGATATATTGTCAAAATTTCCTCACAGAACATATACGGACTTATATGTATGGATTCAACGTCATAAATATTTTTTAAGCCAACAGGCAGGGCATGATGTCGGGTTTGATTATACCGCACAGGATTTTGCCGAAAAATTTAAAAATAAAAAATTATTTAACATTATACCTCCGATTTTTAAAGATTTGTTAAAACATTTGGTTAAGTAAAAAAAATATTTATCGGGTTATTTAATGAAAATTCTTGCCGTTTCTGATAAAGATGATTCAAAATTACAGGCATGTGTTTTGAAGAATATGCAATTTCTTCAAAATATAGATTTAATTGTTTCCTGTGGTGACGTTTCAAAACAATATTTGGAATTTTTGGTTGATAATTTAAAAAAACCTCTTTTTTTTGTTGAAGGTAACCATCAGTTTTTATCTCCGGAAAAAGATATACCCGGAAATTATTTGGATAATAAATTGTTTGATTTTTTTTCTCATGATAAGTATATAACATCAGGCGGAATCAATATCCATTCAAGAATTGAAAATTTTAATGATTTTATTTTTGTCGGTTTTGAAGGGTCTTTAAGATATAATAAAGGCGGTTTTCAATATACTCAAAAAGAGATGTCAAAAACAGTAGATAAAATAAAATCAAAGATAAAATTAATTCGTTTTTTTGATTGTTTATTTAAAAGGAAACGTAAAGATGTTATAGTTGTAACTCATGCCCCCATAAAAGATATACACGATAAACAGGATTTGTGCCATCAGGGCTTTACAAGTTTTAAAAAATTTGTTGACGAAATAAAACCTGTTCTTTGGTTGCACGGTCATGTTCATTTTGAAGGACAAACAAATTCTCAAATTACAAAACATGACAACACTTTGGTTGTAAACACTTACGGCTTTCATATAATAAATATAAATGATAACGATATTAAAGTTGTATCAAATATTCAAAATTTAGCGGATTATTAAATTGAAATTTTTATCGTTTCGTTTCCGGCGGAAATTTATTCTTTGTGTCAGCCGAGGTGACCGGTGAAGCAATACGGTTATTGCCGTTATTGTTAAACTTTCAGCTTTCAGTTTCTAAGCTATCGTAAATTTGCCGTCTTGTGCTTTTAAAATCAAATTACAAATATCTCTAAAAGCGCCTTTCCCGCCGCAATATTTTGAAACATATTTTGAAACTTTTTTTACTTCTTCAACGGCATCATTCGGGCAGGCAGACAGCCCTGCAATTTTCAATACGGGTAAATCTATAATATCATCGCCTATGTAGGCAACGGAAGAAATGTCAATATTGTATTTTTTTGCAATTTTTAAAATTTCACTTTTTTTATCTCTGCAATTTTGTATAAGTAAATCTATTTTTAATTCTTTTGCTCTTAATTCAACTTGTTTTGATTTTCTTGCCGTTATCCAAACAAATTTTATGTCCGACAAATTCTTTTTTATTAAACTTACTCCGGCACCGTCTTTAACGTTCCATATTTTCAATTCGTTACCGTCAGGAAGTAAAATAATTTCACCTGCGGTTAATACACCGTCAATATCACTTGCTATAAGTTTAATACCTTTTGCCGCTTTTAAAATTTTACTTGAATAATTTGCCATTATTTCTGTTCCTGAATAACAGGTTTATCCAACCACGGAGTTATTTGTTTAGGAATTTCTCTCATATACGGTTTTAATAAAAAGTTTACGGTAAAAAATGCAATTATTATTAAAATATACATAATTGCCAAAACTTTTAAAAACCATTTTAAATTAGGTTGCCAAATTGAATTTTTTGTTTCTTGTTTTATTTCATTATCCATATTATTTTCTCTTTACCAATTTATCTATGGGTATAACCTGTTTTAAAATATCTTCAAACATTTTAAAATTTACACTGTTTGCTCCGTCGGAAAGTGCCTTGTCGGGGTTTTTATGAACTTCCAAAAATAAAGCTGCAACACCTATTGCACAGGCCGCTTTTGCAAGAGCCGTAACAAACTGTCTGTCGCCTCCGCTTGCATTGCCTAACCCTCCGGGTTTTTGGACACTGTGTGTTGCATCAAAAATTACGGGGTATCCGGTTTGTTTCATTATTTCTATTGCTCTAAAATCCACAACAAGGTTCCTGTAACCGAAACTTGAACCTCTTTCGGTAAGAGATATTTTATTGTTTTTAAAAAATTTTATTTTGTTTATTATCTGTTCGCAATCCTGTGGCGCTAAAAACTGACCTTTCTTTATATTGACGGGGATATTTGTTTTGGCACAAGCAGCTATAAGGTCTGTTTGCCTGCATAAAAAAGCGGGTATTTGTATAATATCAACAACTTCGGCAACAGGTTTAACATCGTAACTGCAATGAACATCGGTTAAAACCGGAATATTTAGAGTTTCTTTTATTTCTTTTAAAATTTTAAGACCTTTTTCCAATCCTGGACCTCTGTAAGAATTAATTGAAGATCTGTTGGCTTTGTCATAAGAGCACTTAAAAATAAAATTTATTTTTAAGTGCTCACAAACGGATTTTAATTTTATTGCCGTCTCAAAAGCTTGTTTTTTGCTTTCAATAACACAAGGCCCTGCAATAACTGATAACGGTAAATCATTCGATATTATTAAGTTTTTTCTTATTTTTAACTGAAAATTTTTCATAGCCCTTTTATTATACAATATTATGAAGAAAAATTCACAAAAACAAGCTCTTTTTTATCTTTTGATAAATCCGCTTTAATTTTATTGCCTTCGGCAAAATTTCCTGCAATTATTTGTGAAGATAACGGATTTAACAAATAAGTTTGCAATGCTCTTTTTAAAGGTCTTGCACCGAATGCCGGTTCATAACCTTTTTCTGCAAGGAATTCTTTTGCTTTGTCCGTAAGCTCAATAGATATTTTTTTGTCGGCTAATCTTTTCAAAATTGTTTTTAATTGAATATCTATAATTTTTGACATATCTTGTTTTTCAAGCCGTCTGAAAATTATTATTTCATCTATTCTGTTTAAAAATTCCGGTTTAAAATGAAGATGAAGTTCGCTGTCTATTTTCTTTTTTATTTGTTCGTAGTCAAAATTTTCTTTAATCGGTTCCTTTTTCTTTTTATCTTTTTCAAAACCTATTTTATCTTTATCAAAATTTATACTGTCCTGAATATATTGCGAGCCGACATTTGATGTCATGATAATGACAGTATTTTTAAAATCCACCGTTCTTCCCTTGCTGTCGGTAAGTCTGCCGTCATCAAGCAACTGTAACATTATATTAAATACATCGGGATGTGCCTTTTCTATTTCGTCAAACAAAACTACCGAATACGGTCTTCTTCTGACGGCTTCGGTAAGTTGACCGCCGTCTTCAAAACCTACATATCCGGGAGGTGCACCTATAAGTTTTGATACTGAATGTTTTTCCATATACTCGCTCATATCAATTCTGACAATATTTTTTTCGTCATCAAATAAAAAATCCGCCAAGGCTTTTGCAAGTTCGGTTTTACCGACACCGGTAGGGCCTAAAAACATAAACGAGCCCATAGGTTTGTTAGGGTCGGAAATTCCCGAACGGGACCTTCTGACGGCATTTGCAATTGCTTCCACCGCATCGTTTTGCCCGATAACTCTTTCATGTAACCTTTCTTCCATTTTAAGCAGTTTCTGCGTTTCTCCTTCCATCATTTTTGATACGGGAATACCGGTCCATTTACCTACAACACCGGCTATATCGTCCTCGTCAACTTCTTCCTTTAACATTTTTTTATCTTTTTGTAATACGTTAAGTTTTTTGTTTTGGCTGTCTAAATCGGCTTGAATTTTCGGAATTTTACCGTAACGAATTTCTGCAACAAGGTTTAAATCACCCGCTCTTTCGGCTTTTTGTTCATCGGTTTTTAATTGCTCTATTTCTTTTTTTAATTTTCTTATTGAAGAAATAGTTTCTTTTTCCTTTTGCCAGTGAACTTTCATTTCATTTGAAGAATTTTTTAATTTTTCAATTTCCGATTCTATTGCGGAAAGACGTTCTTTTGCAGCCGGATCGGAATCTTTTTTAACGGCTTGTTTTTCTATTTCAAGTTGCCTTATTTTTCTTTCAACACTGTCAAGTTCAACAGGCATAGAATCAATTTCCATTCTTAGTTTACTTGCTGCTTCGTCTACCAAATCTATTGCTTTATCCGGTAAAAACCTGTCGGTAATATACCTTGAGCTTAGTGTAGCTGCGGCAACCAAAGCGGAATCTTTTATTTTTACACCGTGGTGAACTTCATATTTCTCTTTAATGCCTCTAAGTATTGCAATGGTATCTTCTACCGAAGGTTCACCGGTATAAACGGTTTGGAATCTTCTTTCAAGTGCTTTGTCTTTTTCTATATATTTTCTGTATTCGTCAAGTGTTGTGGCACCTATAAGTTTCAATTCTCCCCTTGCAAGTAACGGTTTTAACATATTACCTGCATCCATTGCACCTTCTGTTGCACCGGCACCTACAATGGTATGTATTTCATCTATAAAAAGTATTATTCTGCCTTGTGCCGCCTGAATTTCTTTTAAAACGGCTTTCAATCTGTCTTCAAATTCTCCTCTGAATTTTGCACCAGCTATTAATGAACCTAAATCAAGTTCTATAACTTTTTTGTCTTTTAATGTTTCGGGAACATCACCGGAAACTATTCTTTGTGCAAGCCCTTCGACAATTGCAGTTTTACCTACACCCGGTTCACCTATCAAAACCGGGTTGTTTTTTGTTCTTCTTGATAAAACCTGAATACTTCTTCTTATTTCTTCATCTCTTCCTATAACAGGGTCAAGTTTGCCTTTTTTGGCAAGTGCGGTTAAATCTTTACCGTATTTTTCAAGTGCCTGATATTTATCTTCCGGGTTTTGATCGGTAACTCTGTTGGAACCTCTTATAGAAACAAGAGAATTTAAAACCTTATCCTGAGTTATCCCGTATTTATTTAAAATTTTAGTTGCCTGTAAATCGGCAAAACTTATAATTGCAAGAAAAATATGTTCGGTTGAAACATATTCATCTTTTAAATCTTTGGCTATTTTTTCCGAAACGGTAAATATTTTGTTTAAATCCTGCGATAAATATGGAGTTGCACCTTGAACTTTAGGTTTGGCTTCGATAAGTTTTAAAACATCATTTTCTATTAAAGGTTTTAAATCCTGTTCAACCGCGGATAATTTTTTTATAATAGTTCCGACGATGCCTTGTTCCTGTTTAAGTAAGGCATACAATAAATGTTCGGGTGTAATTTCCTGATTACCGTATTGTGTTGCAATATCCTGCATATCCGCAAGCGCCTCTTGCGATTTTATTGTAAATTTTGATATATTCATTTTGTGTTCCTCCTTTGTTCCAATTATATTGAAATTAGCACTCTTTGCTGCTGAGTGCTAATATAACACAAAATAAAAATTTTGTCAAGTGGTAAATTACATCAGATAGTAAATAACAGGTATATCTACGGGTTCTTCATATTTTTGAGAAACTTCAAAATCTTTTATAAAAAGTTTTTCTAAAAGTTCATCTACTAATTTTTTATCGTAAAAAGCAATATTTATTTCTCTGTTTTTAAACATGCTGAGCTTATTGAAATTTGCACTGCCTAAACATGCCCAATCATCATAAATTGCAGCTTTTACGTGTGCCATTTTCGGATATAAATATACTTCTATTCCGTTTTCTATAAAATAATTTGCTATCTTTAAATTCATTTTATCATAAAGAACCATATCGTTT
Organism: Candidatus Ruminimicrobium bovinum; assembly: GCA_900316875.1. GTDB lineage: Bacteria > Elusimicrobiota > Endomicrobiia > Endomicrobiales > Endomicrobiaceae > Ruminimicrobium > Ruminimicrobium bovinum. The sequence continues at coordinate 4,476 of ONEP01000014.1, read as the reverse complement.
ACCGCAGGAAAAATTATTTTTACGTCAACTCCTCTTCTTTTTGCAAAAACCAATTCTTCAACTAAAGTTTTTTCCGTAAAATAAGGGTTTTCTATATAAATTCTTTTCCTGGCTCTTCTTATGGCTTCCAATTGAGCATCATATATTTGATAATCAGTTGAATTTGTGGTTAAAATTCTAACGTTAATCATATTATCATCATATATTTGTTCTTTTACTTTTGATTTTGTAAATAAACTTCTGTACGCAACGGCAAAATCACCGCCAAGTCCCGAAAATGACCATACTTTATAAAACATTTTGGCTATGGGATAAACTATAGGACCTTCCAAAGATACCATCAAATCATGCCATGTATATCTGTATTCGGTTGCTATATTCATACCGCCGATATATGCTTTTTTTCTGTCTATTAAAAAAATTTTTCTATGGTCGGAAATCAGCCAGGTATCAGGGTGAAGTCTTACTTTTATATTAGAATTTTGTTTTAAAGTTTTAACTATATCGTTATCATTATCATCGTTTTTTATAATGGGGTCCTGAATTTTTTTATTACTTAAACTTCCGAAATTATCTATCAATACTCTTATATCGGTGCTTTTTGATTTTTCTTTTAAAAGATTTATAATTTCGGTTGCAAAACTGTCTGTTTTAAAAATATATGTTTCTATAAATACGGAGTGTTTTGCAAGTTTTAAAGAATCGATAAAATTATTAAAAAAATCTTCACCGTCAATAAATAATTTCACGTTTGCTTTAAATTCTTTCGTTTCCAATTCTTCATCCAAAAACTTGTTAAAATCGTTCAAGTCCATTGTGTCGGATTCGTTTTGGAAAGAATCCGAATAAAAATTTTCGTTGATATTCGGTGTAAAAGCATTTAAAGTTGAAGAAGCTGTTGAAAAAAGTCTGTAAACGGATGTAAAAGGTGACTTTACTATCGGAACGATATGATTTTTTATTATAAAAGAATATAAAAAATCACCGGTCTCAACAAAAAAATTATTATTTGTTTCCGCTTTTTGATAAGGAGGCAGTATTAAAGGAATTACTGTTTTGTTATCGGTATCAACGTATAAATAAACGATATTGTTTATATTTTTGGACAGAATAAAAAGTTTGCCGTTATTATCCGAATGCTTTTTTGTAATTTCTATAAAATTATTAAATAAAGTTTCCGCATTTTGTTTGTCTAATTTCTTTTCCGCTTTTAAATTTTTTTTGATATTTGTGCTTTTGTCCGGAAGGTTGATTTCCGCTTTTAATTTCTTTGTTTCTCCCAATTCGGTTTGATATTCATATTCAAGGAGTTCTTTTTCAATATCATATTGAGCATTAAGTTCACTTATTATTTTCTGATAAATTTCATCGGATAAAACTTTAATTTCTTCAATTTTATCTTCTTTTTTTATAATTTTTTCGGCATCCAATTTTAACCTTTTTATTTTATGCGTTTCGGCGTGCTTTGGAATTTTTACGGTGAGATATAAATTATGCAAATCATAATCTATAAATAATTTGTTTTTTATAACAAAAACTCTTTTCGGATTAACCGTATAATTTGCAATTTTTGCCAAATCTATTTTTACACTTTTACCATAAGAATAAGGCAAGAATAATAAAATTAAAAAAAACGTTAAAAAATATTTTATATGGAATTTGAACATAATAAAACAGAATGTATAAATTATTGTTTTTTTGCAAAGTAACAAAATTTTTTACATTGTGCATTTTACATTAAACATTAAAAATTGCGAAGCAATTTTTAATGTTTAAAATGTCTCATTGACGTAAATTGCATTGCAATATTTTTTTTGTTACATAAATCTATTGATAAATCGTCTCTTATTGAACCGCCGGGTTGTATAATAGCGGTAACATTTTCTTTTGAAGCGGCTTCAACTACATCGGGAAACGGGAAAAATGCATCGGAAGCAAGCACCAAAGGATACTTTGTTTGGTCTGTTTCAAATTTTGCTTCTTTCATTTTCTTAATTGCAATATTTAAAGAGTCTATTCTGCTCATTTGTCCTGCACCTATTCCGACGGCTTGTGTTCCGCGAACAAGAATAATCGCATTTGATTTTACATGTTTACAAATTTTCCAAGCAAAAAGTAAAGATTCCGTTTCTTGTTCGGTAGGTTGTTTCTTCGTTATGGTTTTTATTTCATTCAACAACTTTTCGTCTCTTTCTTGTACAAGCATTCCGTCGGTTAACATTCTGTATTCGGTTGAAACTGACGGCTTTACATATTTGTTAGGTTGTTTTAGTAACCTTATATTTTTCTTTTGTGTTAAAATATCCAAGGCATCTTGTGTGAAATTGCAAGCAACAACACATTCAACAAAAAGTTTTGAAATTTCTTCGGCAACATTTTTATCAACAGGTAAATTAAATGCTATTATCCCTCCGAAAGCACTTACCGGGTCGCATGCCAATGCTTTCATGTAAGCATCTTTTGCATCTTTTCCTTCGGCACATCCGCAAGGATTGTTGTGTTTTATTATTGCGCATGCCGGTTTGTCAAACTCGTGGACAAGCCGCCAGGCAGCTTCCAAATCCAAATAATTATTATATGAAAGTTCTTTGCCGTGCAATTGTTTTGCAGATATTACTCCGCACGAATTTTCTTCATTGCCGAAACTGTATAAAGCTGCCTTTTGATGAGGATTTTCACCGTATCTTAAAGAAGCAATCTTTTTTAACGGAACACCTGCCTGTGAAGGAAATTGTTCATAAGATAAATAATTTGATATTAATCCGTCATAATATGCGGTATGTCTGAAAGCTTTACCGGCGAGTTCAAGTTTTAAATTTTCATCAATTGTTTTACTCTTTAAATTATTGATAACCGTTGAATAATCATCCGGACAACATACTATCAATACGTCTTTATAATTTTTTGCAGCAGCTCTTATAAGTGTAACTCCTCCGATATCAATGTTTTCTATTATATCCTGTGATATTTTTTTATCTTCCGGCTTTTGTATTTTTTTTGCCGTTTCTTCAAACGGATATAAATTTACGGCAACAATATCTATTGTTTCTATTCCCAAATCTTTCAACTGTTTTATATGCTCGGGAATATCTCTTCTTGCAAGTATACCGCCGTGGATTTTCGGATTTAACGTTTTTACTCTGCCGTCAAGCATTTCCGGAAAGCCGGTAACATCTGATATTTCTTTACAATCTATTGAATTTTCTTTTAATTTTTTTGCGGTTCCTCCGCTTGAAATTATGTTGTATCCCAAAGATTTCAATTCTCTTGCAAATTCAACAATTCCCGTTTTGTTACAAACACTTAATAATGCGGTTGCCATTTTTATTCTCCTTAATTTAATATAAATTGTTGTTTTCAAATTCTCTAAAAGCTTTTGCTATATCACTTGAAGAAAAACCTCTTCTTTGAAAATACATAGCAATTTTTCTTGTTTCATTTTTATCGGTTCCGTTAAATTTCGGATATTTCTTTTTCATTATATTCATAATTTGCAAATATGTTTCCTGCTCCTGCTGTGTGATATTTAAAATTTTTGAAATTATTTCATCGTCTATATTGTGCTGTTTAAGTTCGTTTTTTATATAAAAAGGACCTTTCCCTTTGCTTGTTAAATATTTAACAAGTTCTTTAGCAAAATTTTCATCGTTTATATAATTCAATTCACAAAGTCGGGCTATCGTTTTTTCAATATCTTCAATTTGAAAACCCTTTTGTAACAACTTATCGGTTAAACCTTTTTTGCTGTATAACTTATGCGATATTAAATAAAATGCATAACTTGATATTTTGTTTGAATTATTATGTTTTAATATTTTTTCGAAAGTATCTTTGTCAACCGATAAGTTGTTTTTTAACCCGAACAAAACTATCGTTTCTGCATCAAGTAACACGGCAGAACCATTATCAAAAATAACTTTAAAATAATTTTTTATTTTAGGATATTTTATAATTTTGAAAATTTTTATCATCGAAACAATCCCTGCAAAAAAAATATTTTAGCATTTTAATACAGCAATGTATAGTTTTTTTTCTTTGTTTTATTAAAGTTTTGTGATGTTTATTGTTGTTTTAAAGTTTTTCGGCTTTAATACTAAAAATTACTTTAAAATTTTTTTGTGTTTTCTGTTGAAAACATAATTGTTTTTTAATATAATTTTTGCATAAATGCATACACTTTATGAACTGATTTTATATTCATCATCAATATTTACGTTTTTTGTTGCGGTTTTTGTATTTTTGAAAAATACAAAAACTTCAATAACAAAAAACTTTTTTATACTTTCCTTATCCGTTTCAATGTGGCTTTTTTGTTTTGCAAAAATATACGGAACCGTGGATTTGACAGTAATTTCATTTTGGGCAAAAATCGGTTTGATTTCAATGATTTTAGTTCCGATATTTTTTGCGGATTTTTTATTTTCATTTATTGATAAAAGAATAAATATAAATATAAAAATATTTTTTATAGCGATA
>ONEP01000015.1 GCA_900316875.1 Candidatus Ruminimicrobium bovinum | reverse complement strand
TTTATTGTCAAAGTTTAAAAGAATTAAATTTATCTAATTTTGATACTTCAATTGTTGCAAATATGGGAAGTATGTTTGGTAGATGTTCCAAATTAACTTCATTAGATATATCTAATTTTAATACTTCTTTGGTTAAACAAATGCAACAAATGTTTTTTGGTTCTATCAATTTAGGATATATTAATTTATATAATTTTGATGAAAATAATTTAAATGGTTATACATATTATTACCAAAACATGTTTAATAAAATACCTGAAAATGTTGTTGTTTGCATTATAAGAAATTTTACAGAAATGAAAATATTTCCCAAAATAAATAAAAAAATTAATATATTTTATTGTATTTTTTTATAATATTTTATTAAAAATATTTTATTTTAATGCTTTTATTATCTAATAATTTAATATATTAATTATTATTTTTTTAATTTTAAAATATCAAAAATAATAACTAAATTAAGACAATTCAACAATTGAAACTTCCCATTCTTCTGGGATATCTTCTTTTATACGTTCATATAGACCTTTTTTAATTCTAATATGTCCTCTTTCAGGTAAATTATTAAATAAGCTAACAATTTTAATATTATCGAAAGAAAAAGGAGAAATATCTATATAGCTCAGTTCATTACATTTGTAAAACATATATTCCATTCTTGTCACTTGATCTATAACGAAATTAGATAAGTCAATTGAAGTTAAGGAAGTGCATTCATAAAACATATGTTTCATATTAGTGACCTGAGATGTATTAAAATTAGATATATCTAATGAAGTCAAAGAAGAGCATCCTTGGAACAAGCTTATCATAGAAGAAACTTTATCTGTTTTAAAATGTGTTATATTAAGAGATTGAAGTGATGAGCAATCATGGAATATGCCATCAATATATTCAAGATTATCAGTATTAAAATTACTTATATCTAAAGAAGTCAAAGATTTGCATCCATTAAACATTAAATTCATATTAACTACATTTTTTGTATTAAAATGATTAATATCTATTGAAGTCAAAGAATGACAGTCATGGAATAATCCATTCATAGCAACTACATTCTCTGTATTGAAATTTTTGAGATTAACGCTTTTTAAATTATAACAATCAAAAAACATACTGCTAATACTTGTTGCTCTTTTAGTGTTAAAATTAGAAAGATCTAAAGATTCTAAAGATATACATCTTTCAAACATCCTACTTATACTAGAAACATTTTCTGTATTAAAATTTTTTAAATCAATAGAAGTTAAAGACTCGCAACCTTTAAACATATATTCCATACTAGTTACTTTTTGAGTAGCAAAGCTACTAACATCAATAGATGTTAATTTCTTGCAACCAAAAAACATAAAGCTTAGATCATTTGCTTCTTCTGTGTTAAAATTAGTTAAATCTAATTGATTTAAATTGACACAATCTTCGAACATATTTGCAAAAGAAACTACACTTTTTGTGTTAAAGCTTGAAAGATCTAAAGAGGTTAGCTGGTGACAACCAGCAAACATTAATTCCATAGTTCTAACTTTTTCGGTATTGAAATAAGAAAGATCTATTGATGTAAGACTTACACATTCATAAAACATATTATTCATTTCAACTATATTTCTTGTATCAAAAAGATGTGTAAAAGCTATATAATTCATTTTTTTAATTTGATAAAACATTCTTTTTGTTGTTGTTAATTTTTTAAAATCTGATAATATAAATACTGTATGATTTCCCGCTTTTTCAAAAGTGTATTCTTTTGTAGGCTCAACTTGCTTTCCATCTATTATCATTTCCATAGGAAAATTTGGAATTAGACGAATTATTTTTATTTTCTCATTGTCTTTATCTGTATGATATTCTGCTCTAATTGAATGATTTATTTCACATTTATTATTTGCTGGCTTATAACCTGGTGGGCAGTTTATTGTTTCTATTTTGGTTTTGGGCTCAGATTCTTTTATTCGTTTTTCAACTTTTTTTGATTCAAGAGTATCATTGGAAAAACTATTAGATTTAAATAATTGAAAAAGAATGATTAGGACACAGAGAACAGATACTGCCAATAATATCATTTTGATGATGCTTTTAGGATATAAAAAAGATTTTGTTCTTTTTTTATTTTTTTTTATTTTTTTATCTTCA
>ONEP01000016.1 GCA_900316875.1 Candidatus Ruminimicrobium bovinum | reverse complement strand
GAATTCACAGACATCTTAACATTAATAACAGATTGTTTTCACCTATGGAATTTTTTTACCTTTCAAAAACGGCAAAATGTATTTAACACTAACATTTCTATTAAAATTATATATTTTTAAGCTGAGAAGATATAAAGACAGCTAAGAGCTGATGGTTGAAAAGCTTAAAAGTTTAACAACAACGACAACGGCAAACGGCAAAAATTGCAAGGAAAATTTCAGGTTATTGGGTGATAATGTTATAGGGTTATAGGTTTAACGGCAAACAGCAAACGATAAACGGCAAAAAAATAAGAGATAAGCAAACAAAACTTATCTCTTATTAAAAAATATATAATTAAAATTATATAGCTTTTTGAACTTTTCCGGAACGAATACAAGAAGTGCAAACATATTCTTTTGTTTTCTTTCCGTCAACAATAATTCTTACTTCCTGTAAATTAGGTCTGAATAACCTTTTTGTTGCTTTGTTCGAGTGGCTTACGGTATTACCGGAAACGGAACCTTTACCGCATACATAACATTTATACGACATTTTATACTACCTCCAATTATGCTGAAAAGCTGATAAGCTGAACAGCTGACAAGTTTATTAACGTATCATTATTGACTAACTTTCTTATTTTATCAAGAATTAAAAAAATTGTCAATTAAAAAATTTGCTTGAGAATTTTTTTAGGTTATTGGATGATAAGGTTATAGGGTTATAGGTTTAACGGCAACGGAAAAACTTTTAAAAATTTCAAACGATTGGCAACACTGAGCGCGAAAAAGAAAATTTTTAAAAGAACAAACAACAGATTTCTCGCTAAACTTCGTTTCGCTCGAAATGACATAACGACAGCTGAAGAGCTGAAAAACTGAGAAGCTGAGAGTTTAACGACAAACTGTGAACGACAATGTATATTTTAAAGTTTTATTTGCGATACAACGTAATCAACAATATTTTCAACTTTTATAATTTCTGTTTTTGATTTATCGTTTTTTCTATCCTTAAATTCAACATTGCCGTTTTGAAGGTTTTTTTCACCGACGGTAATTCTGTAAGGAATACCTATCAAATCGGCATCTTTAAATTTTATACCTGCCCTTTCATCCCTGTCGTCAAGTAAAACATCTATCTTTTTTTCTCTTAATTTTTTATATATATCTTCGGAAACTTTTTTAATATTTTCATTTTCAAAATCAACAGGAATTATTGCAACCTTATAAGCGGCAAGTGCCACAGGCCAAATTATACCGTTTTCATCGTAAGATTGTTCTATGGTTGCTGCCAATATTCTTGTTACGCCTATACCGTAACAACCCATAACCATTAAATTTTCTTTACCGTTTGCATCCAAATAAGTTGCTTTCATGGATTTTGAGTATTTCGTTCCCAATTTAAAAATATGCCCTATTTCTATTCCTCTTGAAAACTGCAATTTTTCTTTTTTACATCTTGGGCAAATATCACCGTGAACAACCTTTCTTAAATCGGTAACCGTATCGGCTTTGTAATCTTTACCGTAATTTACATTTTTAATATGAGTATCGGTTTTATTTGCACCTATAACACCGTTAACTATATTTACTACCGAATAGTCAGCATATATTTTTATTTTCTTTTTTAAATTAACAGGACCTGCAAAACCAACTTTGGCACCTGTAACCTCCTGCACAATTTCAGGGCTTGCAAGTTCAAGTTCGTTGCAACCTAAAACTGATTGCAATTTTATTTCGTTTATATCGTAATCACCGCGAACAAGAACGGCAACAGGCGTTCCGTCGGCAACATAAATAATTGTTTTAATAAACTTTTGTGCGGAAGAATTTAAAAATTTTGAAACATCTTCAATAGTTCCGACATTAGGTGTTGAAATTTCTTCCATATCCAAAACTTGTTCGGTTGATTTTTCATATATATCTTCCAAACATTCGGCTTTTTCAGAATTGGCTCCGTAACCGCAATGACACCATGCAATTTCTTCTTCACCGGTATCTGCAAGCACCATAAATTCATGCGAGAAGTTACCGCCTATTGCACCCGAAGCCGCCTCAACAACCCTGTATTTAAAGCCGCATCTTTTACAAATATTTTCATAAGCCGCATATACTTTTTTATAATATTGCTCCAAATCTTTATCGTCAGTATGGAAAGAATAAGCATCCTTCATTAAAAATTCTCTTGCACGCATAACACCGAAACGCGGCCTTATTTCATCCCTGAATTTTATACCGAATTGATAAAGCATTACAGGTAATTGTTTGTATGATTTTATAAAACTTCTTGCAAGGTCTGTTATTGCCTCTTCGTGTGTGGGAGCAAGTGCAAATTCGGCATTTTTTCTGTCTTTTATTCTGAATAATTCTTTACCGTAAACGTTCCATCTTCCCGTTTCTATCCACAATTCTTTAGGTAAAAGTAAAGGAAGTTTTACTTCCTGTCCGTCTATGGCAGCCATCTCTTCTCTGATAACGGAAATTACATTCCCGAGTGTTTTAAGCCCCAAAGGTAAAAGTTCAAAAAGACCGCTGCCTAACTTCCTAACCATTCCGGAACGAACCATAAGTTTTGCAGATATATTATCCAAATCCGAAGGAGCTTCTTTTAATGTCGGTATAAATGCTTTTGAAAAATACATTATTTAATCTCCAATTTATCTTGTTATTTTTAAAATTTTAAAAGTCATATTTCCGGCAGGTAATTCAACTTCAACAACATCTCCTACTTTATGTTCAAGCAACCCCTGTGCCAAAGGTGAACCTATGGATATTTTCATTTCCGAAGGGTTTGCTTCTTCTTCGTCAACAATGGTATATTCGTATTCGTCGCCGTCATCATCTTTAATTGTAACGGTTACTCCTATAAAAACTTTATTCGGGTCAATGTTTAAATCGTCTATTATTGTTGCCCTTGAAAGTTTTGAGTCTATTTCGGCAATTCTTTTCATAAGGTTTGTTAAAGTTTCTTTTGCGGCATGATATTCGGCATTTTCTCTTAAATCGCCGTGTTCTCTTGCCCTTGCTATTTCATCCTGAACTTCAGGTTTTCTTTTTTGAAGTCTGTCAAGTTCTTCCAATAATTTATTTCTGCCTTCTCTTGTTAAATAAATTTCACCCATTTGTCTTCTCCTTACATTTTCTTATATAAATTCAGTAATGTTTTAACCCATTTACTTTCAGGTATTTTACATTTTATTTCACCTTTTTTAAATAGCAAACCTTCACCTATTCCGCCTGCTATGCCAAAGTCAGCTTCTTTTGCTTCTCCAGGTCCGTTAACAACACAACCCATAACGGCAATTTTTACTTGTTTTGTTATATTTTTCTTTTTAACTTTTGCAAGTTCTTCTTCCAGTTCGTTAACTATTTTTATCAAATTAACTTTTGTTCTTGAACATGTCGGACAAGAAATTATTTCCACACCTGTTGTCCTTAAATTTAAAGACTGCAAAATTTGATAAGCAACTTTAACTTCTTCAACAGGGTTTGCGGTTAAGGAAACCCTTATTGTGTCACCTATACCGTTATACAACATAACGGCAAGCCCCGCAGATGATTTTATTGTTCCCCTAAATATTGAACCTGCCTCGGTAATTCCCAAATGCAGGGGATAATTTCTTTTTTGTGCAAATAAATTATATGCTTCAACGGTTGTTGCAACATCAGATGCTTTTAATGAAACGGCTATTGAATTAAAATTACATTCTTCAAGTATATCAACATGTTCAAGTGCGGCAGCCGTTAATGCTTTTGCTCTTTTTGATACTGTTGAACAACTTTGCACCGCTTTTAAGGAACCCGCATTTACACCTATTCTTATGGGAATTTTATAATCTTTTGCAATTTTTACAAGTTCTTGTACTTTTTGTTTTGAGCCGATATTTCCCGGGTTTATTCTTAATTTGTCAACACCTTGTTTAATTGATTCTATTGCAAGTTTATAATCAAAATGAATATCGGCAACAAGCGGTATTGAAATGTGTTTTTTTATTTTACTTATGTTTTTTGCACATTCCATATCAGGAACCGAAACCCTGACTATTTCACACCCGTATTTTTCAAGTTCTTTAATTTGTTTAACGGTAGCTTTCCAATCTTTTGTATCGGTATTTGTCATAGACTGAACTGCAACAGGGTTGCCTCCGCCTATTTTAACCGAACCTATTTTTAAAACTTTTGTTTCTTTTCTTGAAAACATTGCACTTATCCAAATAAAATATTTAGTATATTTGTTTATTATAGCAAATTTTTAAATACAACTGATATATAAAACAACTACCATAAGTAAAAATTTACTTATGGTAGTTTCTTGTATATATTGAAAGTATTTTATTTACCGAATAACTCTTTCATTTATTTCAAACTTTTTCCTACATTATGACATTCTCTCATCCACATATCAATTATTTTATTATTTTATTTTTTTAATAATTGTTTTATTGATACTAAAGCATTTTCTACTTCTGTATATCCTTCACCAAATGCAGAATCGAGAACTTCCCATCCTTCTTTTGTATACCTTACCAAGTCTGCTGAAACTTTTTCCATTTGAGTTTTTGTCACTTTGTTGTTTACAAATTGGTTATATACTACTTTTTGACTTAAATTATATCTTTTGGAAAGTTCTATTATTACATTTAATCCACCTTCTCCATATTTATTATAAACTTTATACATAAAATTATTTTTAAAAAGTTTTTGCAACGATGAAAATATTGAATTAGAACTTGTTATTAAGGATATCATTGATGTATTTTTTTTTGAAATTTGTTGAATTAAAGAAGCTGCCTTATCAAGTAAAATTTGCTTATCATAGTAATTTTTTCCGCCATTCAAGAGTTTTTTAACTAAAGTTTTTGCCTTTTTCAACCATTTTTTTGCCAAACTGCTTACATTTTTATTATTCAACAATTTATTTATTATGGAATAACTTTTATTTGCCAATTTTTTTAAAGTTGAATCTATAAACTTACTTGAATCAATAGTAATATATATTTTTCCTTTATCTACGCCGCCTATAAATTTATACCGAATTTTTCCGTCTGTGGAATCCAAATATTTTGTTTTCGTTATATTTTTGCCATATTCTGTTTTTCCTTTTGCACTTTTTCCTTGTAGAAATTTTTTAAATTCTTTAGTGTTATATATTATTTTATTACCGTTATTTATTAATATATCGTATACGGCATACTTACCATTTTTTTGCCTTTCTATTGTTATTCCATGCCCACCTGTATCATTTCCTTTTTTGTCATAGCAATCAACATAAACTAATGCTTTTTGTCCTTTCTTTAAATTCATAACATCCTTTAATGTAGCATTAATGGATTCTACTTGTTTTACTCCATTCTTCTTAAGTGTTTTTTCTTCTGCATTAGTATATGTTCCGGTAAAACCATTTTTATGAGCTTTAACAAATCTATTTGCATCTATTGAAATGTCTGCTGCTAAATTTTGTAATGCAGCAAAGTTTTTACCTATACCTAAATATTTTGCTACTGCAAGTGATGAACAACAAACAAAATCTTCTCCCTTATTCATTAACTTTATTAAAATAGGTCTAACTTTATTCAATTGAGTTTTTGTTACTCCCATTTTTATAAATTTGTTATAAACTGTTTTTAATTTTAATCCTAACTTATTTGCTAACTTCTTTAAAACGGTCAATCCTTTTTTAGTATATTTTTTTGTTATTTTAGCGGTTAACGAAACAGTTTTTTTTGCAACTTTTTTCGCTGCTTTTTTCTTTGTCGTTTTATCTATTGCTTTTACTTTCTTTGCTGTCGCTTTCGCTGTTGCTTTCGCTGAACTTTTTACCGTTTTCTTTAATGCTTGTGCTGGGGTTACATAAGTTTTTGACAAAACTGCATCCGTTGTTTTTGCTGCCGATACTGTATTTGCTCCCGCATATACAGGTATGTTTGCTATACCCATCATCAAGCATATTACTATTAACATACTTATTACTTTCTTTAACATTTTTTTCATTTTCTTCCCCCAAAAAGAAAACCGACTTGGTTTTATAATACTAACCAAGTCGGCTTATTCCTATATTTCTATTGTTATTTATTACTGCTATTGTATCTTTTATCCTTACTACCAATATTGCAAATAATATAAAAAACAATATTCCCGTATTTGTTATTTCATTCGGACGGACTAATCCAATATCACTATATAAATTAGCCCTGTTATAAACATTTGAATATGCCAATCCGTTTACTTTTTCTTTCAACAAATTTAATGTCGTTGAATTATTTGTATTACTTTCTATTATTAT
>ONEP01000074.1 GCA_900316875.1 Candidatus Ruminimicrobium bovinum | reverse complement strand
TATTTGTCGTGTTTGTTCTAATAATAAGCAGTTGTCTGTAGCTGAAGAAACATTTGTTTCTGAATTAGACAAGTGTTATAGTAAATATGTTGCCGATTTCAAAAAATTAGGTTTTGAGAAAAAACAGATTAAAGGCATAAAAATGATAGTAAATGCTGATAGTGAGCTTGCAAATAATAACAATTACAAGTATGAGGATGATGATATTAATATTAATATTGTAGAAGATGATGTAATAAATAGTGAAACTTTCAAAGAAAAACCAAAAGGTTGTATTTATATAATAAAAAACAAAGATATTGTTATTAGCGAATCAAATAAACTTGTGGAAATGGGCAATGTCAATTTGAAGTTTATTGAAAAAAGGAAAAAAGGAGATTATTTTAATCTTATTGGTTGGTATTATAGTGATGACAAGAGTATCAAATATAATAAATCTTTAAAAGATTTTATGGAAAAAATGAATAGAGAAGATTTTTTGAATATTGTAGATGAAGTTATTCCGATAGATGATAGTAGTATGATTCAAAAATTTATACTGGGAACATTAATGGAGAATTTTATTGTTACTAGCAAAATTACGAATGTGAATGAATTGTGTGGAAAGTTGACAGAAGAAAATATTAACCAATATTTCAGTAAAGAAGCATTTAAAAAAGTCTTTATGAAAATAATTGAAACTGATAGAAGCTTATTAGATTCATTTTTTTGTTTCAATAAAGAATGTGTATTAGAACAAAGTAATAATGATCAATATAAGTTGAAATTTGTTAATTCGGAATTAGAACTTGATTTAACAAAAGAAGATGCGGAAACTATAAAAAATAAGTTTAGTGGTGTTATTGAAATGAATATAAATGCTTATGAGCAACAATATAGTGGTGAAGATGGTAATAGTGCTATTTGTGCATGGCTGTTGAGTAGAGATAAGATAAATGATATTGAAATAGAATTGGACTGTAAATTTGGATTTGATTTGAGGCTGGATGAATATATACAAATATGGCGTTATAAAATATTTCAACAATTTGTAAAATGCGAATTACATAAGAATATAAATGTGAACGGGAAAAAAGGTTTTAGTGAAGAGGTAGTAAAACAATTAGATTTAGAAAAGAGGGCACTTCTAGAAGAAATTAAAAAAAATGAAGATATTTCACATCTTATGTCTATAGGAAATGCTGTTGAAGAAGAAGATTACTTTAGAACCTATTTTGAGTTATCATATGAGGATAATGATGAAAATAGTGATATAAATCCGTATCGTAGAATAGTAGGAATAAAGAAGGTAGCTCCTGAACCTCACGAGGAAAGTGCATTGAATATTGGTAAAATTAGAAAGTGTTTAAAAATTGAAGATTTTAAATATCTTTTTATGCTGGACACAACAAGACCAATTTTTGTTTTTGATATAAACAATAAAAAGGCATTAATTCATTATATTAACAAAGATGATGGTTATTATAAGTGTGTAGCTGCAGAATATGATGGTGAATTATTAAAATTGGACGAAAAGGATATAGAAGAAGATAATAAAATAAGGGAAATAATAAAAAATAAAAAAATGTTAGTTATTGGTTTTGTTAAAGATACAAGTCGAAAGTATTATAATGCTTTTAAGTTAAAACCAAATTGTAGTGTATCCAAAGCAGTCTCAGTAGAAAACAATAAAATTATTATTAAAAATGAACTATACATGAAGAATATTTATTTGGATTTAGAAGAAGGATGTATGGTATATGATAATAGAATAGGGGTTTTTTATAATAAAAATAGTGATTTTTTAGAAAAATTTATAAAAGAGAACGATATAGATACAAAAGAGTTTTTTATTCGGGTTGCATTAAATAAGGCTGTTTTAGATTTTGTAAATGAACAAGAACAAGAACAAGAACAAGAACTATCAGATAATAATAAAGAAAAGTTAAAGGAACTTTTCTTTTCAAGTTTGTTTTCTATAATAAAGAAAAGAGATACTTATTCGTTTATTAATAAATTTATGGAGGTTAAGTTTTTTTACAATGAGGATAATAAAATTTTTACCTATAATAAATATTTTTTTAAATCAACAAATCAGCCAGGTTTAGATGCTAGGTTATTAAAAAATGAATATGATTTTTATAATAAAGTAAAAGAAAATAATGACATAAAAAATAATATTAATAAAGTTTATGGTTATTTTGAAAAAAAGTTTAGTGATAAAGAACAGTGGAGATTTGTTGTCAGTAAGAATTTAAAAGAAGAAAATGGAGATGGATTTGATAGTTTATGGAATTTTATTAAAAATAATAAAAGCGAATTGACATCAGAAGAAAGGATTAACATCATAAAAGAAGTGTTAAAAATACAAAATAAATTAGAAAAACAAGGCTTGTATAATTATGATTTAAAACCGGAAAATGTAATGATAAAAAGAAAAGAAGGCAATAAAGATGATTTTGAAATAAAACTTATAGATTATGAAGGGGTGGTACCTAAAGACAGTACTACTGTGATTAGTACATATGTGCTAAAGAATGGAGGTTATTTCTTGGCAGATAACACTCTTAGAACAGCTTATTATAATTATATAAAATTTGCTTTTATGTTAGATGTTTTTTCTCTTGATAGTGATGATCCGATGAACTATTTGAATGAATTAAGGTTATGTATTGATAATATTTATACTAGTTGTAAGAATTCTGATAAGAAGCAGTTGTTTATAGCTGAAAAAAAATTTGTTTCTACATTAGACAAGTGTTATAGTGATAGTAAATATACTGAGTATTTCAATAAATTAGGTTTTGAGGAAAAACAGATTAAAAGCATAAAAATGATAGTAAATGCTGATAGTGAGCTTGTAAATAATAACAGTTACAAGTATGATGATGATATTAATATTAATATTGTAGAAATGAATGATGTAATAAATAGTGAAACTTTCAAAGAAAAACCAAAAGGTTGTATTTATATAATAAAAAACAAAGATATTGTT
>ONEP01000025.1 GCA_900316875.1 Candidatus Ruminimicrobium bovinum | reverse complement strand
CCGCAAGCTATACATTTGTCGTTTATAACGGATGCACTTCCAGATTGAATTTTTATTGCTTTTATGTGGCATTGCCTTATACATTTATAACAATCATTACATTCGTTTTTCAAAGTATATACAGGATATATTTTATCCATTATGTATAGTTCCTTTATATTTTTTTTAATATTTCACAAAGAATATCTGCGGTAACATTTTTATATTCTGTTTCGTCAACAATAATCCTCGGACCGTCGGAACACTTGTTTTTACACAACATTCCCACAACTTTTATTTTTGTATCGGAATTATGTTCCGATATATGTTTTTTTATAAGCTCAAGGTTTTCCGTATTACCTTTTGCAAAACAGGCACTGCCCATACATATTTTTAATTCTTTAGTCATCTTCCTTCTTATCAACCTCTTTTTCAATGTTATATTGATTTGTAAATTGAAGAAAATTTCCTATAAGATTTTCATTCCAAACTTTTATATCCTTCGGAACATCAAGTATACAAGGTGTAAAATTCCATATATTTTTTATACCTGCTCCGGCAAGATAATTTGCCGTTGCATTTGCCACCTCTTTAGGAACGGTAAGTATTGCAAAATTTACATTTAATCTTGAAGATAAATTTCCTATTTTTGTTAAAGAAAATACATCTTTGCCGCTTAAATTTGTTCCTATTTTTCTCGGATTGACATCAAACATTGCAACAATATTCAAACCGTAATCTTTAAAACTTTTATATTTTGCAAGTGCCAATCCCAAATTTCCGGCACCTACTATAAATACGTCTATAACTTGTTTGAACCCCAGTTTTTCTTCTATTGCTTTCTTTAATTTTTGTACTTCATAACCAACCCGAGATTTTCCTAAATCGTGAAAATTAAGAAATTTTAAATCTTTTCTTACAAGGGAATTATCTATTTTTAAAAGATCCGCAATTTTTTTACTTGAAATGTATTTTTCGTCTCCTCTTAAATCTTCAAGTATAAAATGATACAAAGATAAACGGTTTATAACTTTGTCGGGAATATTCATAAACAAGTTCCTTCTGTATAATTTTAATAAGGGCAGATTATGCCATAATCTGCCCTTACATCTTTGTAACTGTATTAAACAATACCGTTGTAAGCATTCAAGAATATCTGTTTAATTTCCGACATTAACGGATAAACAGGGTTTGCTCCCGTGCATTGGTCGTCGAATGCTCTTTCCACAAGTGTATCAAGGTTTTTCATAAAATCTTCTTCTTTTATACCGAATTCTTTTATGGATTTTGGTAAATTTATTTTTGTCATTAAATCGTCAACCGCTTTTATCAACCTTTCGGTTTTTTCGTCATCATTTTTTCCGCCAAGATCTAATTCGTCCGCAATTTGGGCATATTTCATTTTTGCATTAGGATATTTATATTGCGGAAAAATTGCCTGTTTTGTCGGTTTATCGTTAGCATTAAATTTTATAATTTGCCTTATTAAAAGTGCATTTGCAACACCGTGCGGAATATTATACATTGCACCCAATTTATGTGCCATTGAATGGCATAATCCTAAAAATGCATTTGCAAAAGCCATACCTGCAATTGTTGCCGCATAATGCATTTTTTCTCTTGCTTTGGGGTCGTTTTTACCTTCGTTATATGACCGCGGTAAATATTTGAATACAAGTTTTGTTGCTTCAAGTGCATTTGAATTTGTAAAGTTTGTCGCCATACATGAAACATAAGCTTCAAGTGAATGAACAAGTGCATCTATTCCCGAAGCGGCAGTAAGTCCTTTGGGCATACTGTCAACAAAGTTAGGGTCAACAATTGCCATATTTGGTGTTAAAGCATAATCGGCAATTGCATATTTATAATGCGTTTTTTCATCGGTAATAATTGAAAACGGTGTTACCTCAGAACCTGTTCCCGATGTTGTCGGTATACAAACCATTGTTGCTTTTTTCCCTAAGTCGGGTATTTGGCAAATTCTTTTTCTTATATCCATAAACCTCATCGAAATATCTTCAAAGTTTACATCGGGTTGTTCATATAACAACCAAAGAATTTTTCCTGCATCCATCGGCGAACCGCCGCCCAATGCAATAATTACATCCGGCTCATAAGTTCTAATCATTGTAAGAGCTTCATCTATGGTTGCAAGTGTCGGGTCGGGTTTAACATCAAAAAACATTTGATGATCTATTTCTATTTCATCTAAAATATCTGTGATATTTTCAACCGCTCCGGAATTAAACAAGAAACGATCCGTAACGATAAATGCTCTTTTTTTACCTTTAAGTTCTTTAAGAGCAAGATCCAAACAACCTCTTTTAAAATATATTTTCTGAGGAGCTTTAAACCATAACATATTTTCTCTCCTTTCTGCAACTGTCTTATAGTTCAACAAATGTTCTACTCCGATATTCCCGGATATAGAATTACCGCCCCAAGAACCGCAACCAAGTGACAACGACGGTTCAAGCTTAAAATTATAAATATCACCTATTCCGCCCTGTGACGATGGTGTATTAATTAATACTCTGCAGGAAGGCATCCTCTCGGCATAAGCATTTATTCTTTCTTCAACTCTTGAATCCGTATAAAGAACCGAGGTATGTCCGGGCCCGCCTTTTGAAACAAGTTCATAAGCCATATCTGTTGCTTGTTCAAAATTCTTTGCTTTATACATCGTAAGTATCGGTGATAATTTCTCTCTTGAAAAAGGATCGTTCCAGTCTACTTTCGGCCTTTCGCACAACAAAAGTTTTGAATCTTTCGGAATTTTAAATCCGGAAAGTTCTGCAATTCTTTGCGGAGTTTGACCGACTATTAAAGGATGCGCAGATCCTCTTTTAGGATCTATAAAAGGAAGTGCAACCATTTTCTTTTCATCACTTTTGTTTACAAGATAAGCTCCCCTGTATATAAACTCTTTCTTTACTTTTTCATAAATATCTTCAACTACCACTACCGATTGTTCCGAAGCACAAATCATACCGTTATCAAATGTTTTTGACATAATTATTGAAGATACGGCCGTTCTTATATCGGCAGTTTCGTCTATAACGGCACATGTGTTTCCTGGTCCTACTCCAAGTGCCGGTTTCCCGGAAGAATATGCCGCCTTAACCATTCCGGGTCCGCCTGTTGCCAAAATACAGGCAATATCGGGATGATGTAACAATGCATCGGAAAGTTCCATTGAAGGTGTATCTATCCAACCTATAATATCTTTCGGTGCACCGGCTTCAACAGCTGCATTAAGAACAACTTTTGCCGCTTCTAGTGTACTTTTTGTTGCTCTGGGGTGAGGGGAAAAGATAATTGCATTTCTTGTTTTTAAACATATAAGCGATTTAAAAATTGCCGTAGATGTGGGATTTGTCGTAGGTATTATACCGGCAATAATTCCTAACGGTTCTGCAACAATTTTTGTACCGTTTTCTTTATCCCGGCTTATTATTCCGCATGTTTTTGCAAACTTATGTTTGTTGTATATATATTCCGAAGCAAAATGATTTTTTATTATTTTATCTTCAAGAACACCCATGCCGGTATCTTCTACAGCCATTCTTGCAAGCTGTATTCTTACTTTGTTTGCTGCTGTTGCTGCCACTTTGAAAATTTTATCAACCTGCTCTTGTGAATAATTTGCATATTCCGTTTGTGCTTTTTTTACTCTGGCAATTAAAGCATTTAATTTTTCTACCGTATCAACCGTGACCGGTGCAGTTTCCGGTATTACTGTTTTTTTAACAATCTCTTTTTTTTGTTTCTTTTGCGGCATACATCCTCCTTTTGTGATTTATTTCACGAATGATTATAAAAAAATAAAAAAAGTTTGTCAAGTGTTTAGTAACAACACGGATAGCAAGTTATTGATATGTTTTTGATTTTTGCCTAAATTTTTGTGTTATTGTGAAAATTATCCTTGTTTCTGTAAGTTTTTATTTTGATAAACAGTATTTGAAATTTTATTTATACGGCAACTTTAATTACAGTTAATTTTTCATAATTAATTTTGACATAGATATGTAATATGTAATATAATAAAAGTTGTAATGTATGTTCATTTTTACATTAAATAAGGAGAAAAATTATGAATCCGGTATTGGATAATAAAACTTTTGAAACTTCACAAATGTCAGGTGAAGTTATGACAAAAAACGGAGTAATAAACAAAAGTTTTTGTTTATGGGCAATTTTGTCGTTAGGTGCATATTTGGGTTGGAGCCATCCTGCAATGGCGGCGGGTTTACTTTTGCCTATGGCAATAGGAGCTTTTGTATTAGCTATGATAATAGTTTTTAAAAAACATCTTGCTCCGGTTTTATCACCTATATATGCTTTTTGTGAGGGAATGTTATTGGGATGTATAACACTTGTCTTTGAAAAATCGTACCCGGGAATAGCGGTTAATGCAATTTTTTTAACAGTATGTGTTTTATTTTGTATGCTTGCTGCTTTTAAAGCAGGATTTATAAAACCGACAAATAAATTTTATGCTGTTGTCGGTATTTCAACTTTGGCAATTGCTTTGCTTTATATTGTGGATATGCTAATAACTATCTTCGGTGGTGTAGGCTTTTCTTTTATAACAAGCTCTTCAATCTTCGGAATACTATTCAGTATTTTTGTAGTTTTAATAGCCTCTCTTAATTTGATAATAGATTTTGATATTATTCAAAAAGGTATATATGCAGGTGCTCCAAAATATATGGAATGGTACGGCAGCTTTGCTTTAATGGTAACTATAGTTTGGCTTTATGTTGAAATTTTAAGATTGTTGTCAAAATTGAGAAGATAAAATGGCACTCAATCTTGGAAAAACAACTTTTTTTATATCTTCAACGGAACCTAAAAAATTACCGCAAAGTATTTGCGAAGTGGCTTTTGTCGGAAGATCTAATGTCGGTAAAAGTTCAATAATAAATGCATTATGTAAACAGAAAAACCTTGCAAGAACTTCAAAGACTCCCGGCAGAACAAGAGCTATAAATATTTTTACACCGGCTAACGGAAGGTGGATAGTTGATTTACCCGGTTACGGCTTTGCAAGGGTTTCACCGGAAAGCAAAAAATTATGGCAGGAAATGATAGAAGGTTATATATCATCAAGAAAAACATTAAAAACTGTATATATACTTATTGATTCTTATGTAGGTCCTACCGAACTTGATATGCAAATGATACAGTGGTTAAATTCTTTAAATATAAATTTTAAAATAGTTGCAAATAAAACGGATAAAATTGCAAATTTGAATTTAAAAGAATTAAAATGTAAAATTGCTGATAGTTTAACCGTTGATATAAAAAATATTTTTTGTGTCAGTGCAAAAAGTTTGGCAGGTATCGGTAATTTAATAAATGACATAGGGAATATGTTATTGAAATAGGAAGTAAAATAAACAAGGGGGAAGTAAAATGAAAAAAGTAGCATTGGCTTTGGTTGCAGTAGTAATGTTGTTTGCAGCAAGTGCTCAGGCACAAGTTTTTAAATTGTCTTTATGGGGCGATATTTGTGTTCCTAATGAAGATTACACCGGCGGTTTGGAATTAGGTATCGGTTCAGAAACCCAGGCTGTTGACGGTGTTCAATGGGGTATAATTTATTCCTATGCAGGAAAATTACAAGGTGTTCAATTGGGTTTAGTAAATAATACTGATGATGGAACCGGTATTCAATGGGGTTTGGTTGATATGGCACAAAATTTTAAAGGTATTCAATGGGGTTTTGTTAACTGGACAAAAAATGAATTTACCGGTGCACAGTTAGGTTTTGTTAATTATTCAAAACAAGCTAAAGGAGTTCAATTAGGTTTTATAAACTATACTGAAACAATGAAAGGCCTTCAACTCGGTTTAGTTAACATTATTAAAAACAATACAATGTTCTTACCTGTATTTGTATTTGTTAACTTCTGTTTCTAATATTTTTAATGAAGGTAACAAGCTTTTCGATTATTTTAGGTTTTATTGTCGGGTTGATACTGTCCGGTATTTTGGTTGATATATATTCTTATGTTAAAGGTTCTGTTGACAGAATAATAATAGCAAGAAATATCTCCAAAGCGGAACGGTATGTTAAAGAAGGGCAGTATCAACAGGCAATAGAAATTTACGAAAAAGTATATGCAAAAATTAAACCTAAAAAGGAACAAAATGAATCTTTATTCGGAAAAGTTGCAAACAATTTAGGTTTAAGTTTGGTTGAAAATTCAGGCGGTATAAAAAGCGGTAATAAGAATTTAATGAATTCAAAACAAGTAAAAAAAGCTCTTGAAATGTTTAAAGAGGCAAAAGCATCATTCCTAAAAATCAAAAATAATCAACTTGCCGACCAAACAGAGCAAAACATAAAAATGCTCGAGCAATCATTGTAACGGTAATATAAAATTAATAATTTTATCTGTTCTATTTGAATAGAAAATTTATTGCTTGAATATAATTTTCAGGATTTGTTTTTGCAAATAGCATAGCATTATTTTCACAAAATAATAGACAAACATTTATAAATACGGAATAACAAAATATTAAGACAAAAAATATATTTAAAATATTTTTTAAGTTTTTTGTTTTTGCTTTATCGTATAGGTAATAAAACAAAATTATCGATAAGATAACAATAAAAAACATCCATTCAAAAAAATATCTTGTTACCATGCCGATAAAACTAGTAATAAACAAATTGATGCATATTACAAACACCATTAATATTGTTATATAAAAAATATTTTTATTTTGTTTAAATGTATCAATCAAAAATTTTGGAATTAAAACAAATAAAAAAATTAAAGGAAAAGTCCATATAATACCTGCAACGAATTCATTACCAAATAAGTGTCCTTTAGTTTGAACTAATGAAAAAAAAGTGTTTTTGTTTATTTCGGGAAATTGAAATAAATCATATTTTATTGCTAAAAATACATCTTTTAATGAAGTAAATTGTTCATAATGATTTTCAGAATTTAATGTATATTTAAACCCAAATTCAAAAATCGAGTCGAATCTTAAATAATTATATAGTGCAACTACCGTTCCGTATAGCAAACATGGTATCAAAAAAGTTATTGCAGTTTTTATAAGTTCTTTAATATTTTTTGTTTGATTATATTTTAGAAAAGTAATTAAAATAAAAAATGCAGGGATATGTAAAACATAATAAGGTCTTGCCCCAACCGATAATGCAAGGCATAAAGATATAAGCAAGATTAAGATATATTGTTTTTTATTATTTTTTGTTTTCAAATAAAAATAAAAAAATAAAAATGACAATATAAGTAATAAATTTGCTGTTGTTATTAAAACTTCATAAATATTATTTCTTATTAGCAGAAAAGGTAAATAATTGCATAATCCTATTAAAAATACGGTTAATATAGTGATAACGGATGGCGGTTTATTATTAAAATTAAAATCTTTTATAAAATTTTTAATTAAAAATAAAGAGAGTAAAAATATAAAACAACTCAAAATAAAAACTAAAAATTTATCCGTTAAATACAAATTTGTAATTAAATTAAAAGGTAAATAAAATAACAATATCGGTGTTATTCCGAAATATAAATAAACTTTACCTTTGTAATAACTTGTATCAAATAATGATTGATATTTCTCATCGGCAAAAAATAATTCCGGATAATTTTTATATATATTATCAGTTTCAAGTTTAGGATAAAATTTCGAAGTTGTTATATAAAGTTTTTTGTTTTTTATTGCATTTGTAACTAAATTATAGTAATTACAACAAAAATAATATGTGTTAATTTTTGAAGAAGGTAAAAATGTTTCCGGATAAAAAAAATTTTTTGCCAACAAAAAATAGCAAAATAATACGGCAACGATTAATAAAGCTATAAAAACTTTTTTATTTTTAAAAAAATTTGAAGTTAATGCAAATATAACAATTGATATTATTATTAAAAATAAAGTCATTCTTAAAAAAACAAAAATTTATTATTTGTTCCAATCTTCCATTCTTCAAATCTTCTAATCATCAAAAATCATTTTGCAATTTTTATTTCGGTTTTATAATATCAAAACCGGTATATTTTCTTAAAACTTCAGGAATTACTACGGAGCCGTCTTCCTGTTGATAATTTTCAAGAATTGTTGCAAATGTTCTGCCGACTGCAACACCGGAACCGTTTAAAGTGTGAACATATTCTCTTTTTTTGCTTGTTGCACTTTTGTATTTTATATTCATTCTTCTTGCTTGGAAATCTTTAAAATTACTGCAGGAAGAAATTTCTCTGTATGTGTTTTCTCCGCTCATCCATGCTTCCAAATCGTAAGTTTTACATGAACTGAAACCGATATCACCCGTGCATAATGCCATTACTCTGTAAGGAATTTTAAGCAATTGTAAAACATTTTCCGCATCGTTTGTTAAAGCTTCAAGCTCTGCCATAGAATTTTCCGGTTTTGTAAATTTTACAAGTTCAACTTTGTTAAATTGATGATTTCTTATTAAACCTTTTGTGTCTTTACCGTAAGAGCCGGCTTCCCTTCTAAAACATGCCGAATAAGAAACATATTTTTTTGTTAAATCTTTTTCATCAAGAACTTCATCTCTGTGGATATTTGTAACCGAGACTTCGGCGGTAGGAATTAAATATAATTTATCTTCCTGACATTTAAAAAGTTCTTCTTCAAATTTAGGAAGTTGTCCCGTTCCTCTCATTGAGGCCTGGTTTACAAGATAAGGTGTCATAATTTCGGTGTAACCTTTTTGTTTATGTGTATCTAAGAAAAAACTGATAATTGCTCTTTCCAAAGCACAACCTTCATTTTTTAAAACGGCAAATCTGCTGCCTGAAATTTTTGAAGCGGTTTCAAAATCCAATATGCCGAGTTTTGTTCCTATTTCCCAATGATGTTTCGGCTTAAATGAAAATTGAGGAATATCACCTACTGTTCGTACAACAACATTATCTTTATCGCTTTTTCCTACTGGTGTTGTTTCGTCGGGGATATTAGGAATTCTAAGTAAAATATCTTCTATTTGATTTTCAAGTGTTAACAAAAATCTTTCTTTTTCCTGAATTCTTGTTCTGAATTGTTCCAATTCCTGAAGAAGTTTTGCATCGGGTTCTTTTCCTTCTCTTTTTAATTTACCTATCTGCTCGGAATCTGTATTTCTTTTAAGCCGTGCCTGGTCAATTTCTAAAATTATTTTTCTTCTTTGGTCATCAAGGTTTAATAAATTATCAAAGTCGGTTGTAAAACCTCTTTTTGCCAAACCTTCTTTAACAAAATCCAAATTATCTCTAAACAATTTAATATCTAACATTTTTTGCTCCTAAAAAATATATGCTACCAACGGGATTTGAACCCGTGATCTCCGCCTTGAGAGGGCGATGTCCTAAACCGCTAGACGATGGTAGCATTTTTAACGATATACTATTGTATTCTCACGATTATACAAAAAAAACAAATTGCTTGCAAAAAAATTGTAAAGCAAATTTTTAGTTTATAGGGTAATAGTGGTATGGGGTTATAAGTTTAAACAAAAAAATACAAAAAAAGACAATATATAATGTATAATTAGTTATAAAGTTTTTGGATTATGGAAACAAATGAATAATTTTATTTTTCTATTAAAAAACTCTTTAACAATATGGATACTGCCGGCATTTTTGATTGTTTATATTTTAAAAAAATATAATGTTAATCTTGAAAATTTTATAAATTTTAGCGGCGGGCTTATATACTTTTACTTAATTTTTTTTGTAATTACAAAAACAAAATTTATTACGGAATATAAAAGCATATTATTAAATTTAAAATATTATCTGCTTTTTATTATTTCAATGTCCGTCTTTTATTCAAACACAACAACAATATCGCGGTTATATATTTTAATTATATTTTTAATAAGTATTATGTTTTTTATTTTATATTCAATTTATTCAATAAAAAAATTAAAGAAAATATCTTTTAATTTAAATGGTTTCAAAAATGTAATTGAATTGATGTTATGTTTTTCCGTAATTTTTTTCGGTATAAAAACGGATTTAACAAAATATATTATTTTAACTGGAATGTTTGAAATAGTTTACAATATTATTTGTTTAAATATTTATATCAATTTTAAAAAAAGATTTAATATTGAATTGAATATGCAAAAATAATAAATAAAAGTATATAACTTATTAAAGTAAAATTAAGCCAAACCAAAAAGCCGTTATTATTTATTTCATCTTTTTTAAACAATTTTAAAAATAAATTGATTATCTTTTTAAAAACAAAATGCAATAAAAATACAATGATAACAGATAACAAAATAACAGCACAGAAAATTACAAGTGCCAAAATAAACGGGTTTTGCAAATTACCGGGCAAAACTAATTGTTTATCAATAAAATAACACAATATTAACGATATACAATATACGATTATAAAAAAAAGTAATTTAAAATTATAGAACATTATTAAAACCCTTTAGTTAATTTTTCCAATTCTTTAATTGCGTCTTCATTTCCCAAATAAGCAGCTGTTTTAAAAAATTGAACGGCTTGTTCTTTTTCGCCCATATCGTTATAAACTTTTGCAATGTAATAATTTACAAAATTATCATTTACGTCTATTGCCAATGTTTTTTTATAATATTGTAAAGCTTGTTCATAATTTTTCTTAGTGTAATAAATAAAACCCAAGTTGAAATAAGGTGTAACGCTGTCCGAATAAAACTGTAAAGATTTTTTATAAATATCTTCAGCTTGGTCAAATTTTCCCTGTTGAATATAAATTGTTCCCAAACTGTAATAAGCGGATATGTTTTTATTATTAATTTTTATTGCCTGTTGATAAGTTTGAATTGCTTTTTCAAAATTATTTTCTTTAAAATATGTATGTGCAATAAGGTTGTAAAATTCACTGCCGTCCGACATTTTTTCATCAATTGCTTTTTGATACCAATTTCTTGCCTGTTCAAAAGAATAATTGTTTTCGCAAATATCCCCTATTAACCGGTAAGCCATTTCATTTTTTGGATTTATTGATATTGATTGTTCCAAGTATGAAATTGCTTTTTGCAGTTCATCTTGTGAATTTGAAATTTTTGATTTTGTGTAATAATTGTAAGCCAAATTATAATAAACTTCGGCACGATCTGTCGTTTTTGATATTTTATCCAAATAATGAATTGCTTTATCGTAATCTCCGATATTCATTAAAGATGTAGCTGCTTTTTTATAAATTTGGTCATCTTTTGCGCCCATCGATATCAATTTTTTATAATATCTTGACGATTGAAAAAAATTACCTTTTGTAAAGTAAGAATTTGCTTTAATAAGCAATGTTCCCTGAGAGTAATTTTTATTTGTAATAAAATAAAATATTCCGGCACAAATAAATAAGGCAACGGTTACTGTTATGCTTATAAAAGTATTAAGTTTCATGATAATCTATTTTATAAAAAAGAAAATAAAAAAAACAGGTCAATAATTATTGACCTGTTTTTCTGTTCTTATAAAAATTATTTTTTTGCTGCCGATTCCTTAATTAAATTCAATGCAATTTCATTTTTCTGTATTTGGCTTGTACCTTCATACAAAGTTGTAATTTTTGCATCTCTCATCATTTTTTCTACGGGATATTCTTTGCAGTATCCGTATCCGCCGAATATTTGAACGGCATCTGTTGTAACCTGCATTGCAATTTCACCGGCAAAAAGTTTTGCCATTGCCGATTCTTTACTTGTTCTTACTCTGTCTTTGGGATCTTTTTTATTGTTATCGTCTATTGTTCTTGCAACCTGATAAATTAAAGCCCTTGCAGCTTCTACTTTTGTTGCCATGGAAGCAAGCATGTGCTGTATTCCCTGGAAAGAAGCAATAGGTTGCCCGAATTGAACTCTTGTTCTTGCATATCTTGTTGCTTCTTCCAAAGCTCCTGCTGCAATACCCAATGCTTGTGAAGCAACTCCCGGTCTTGAACCGTCAAGTGTTGATTGGGCAATCATTAAACCGTGCCCTTCTTTTCCTAACAAGTTATCTTTATGAATTCTGCAATTATTAAATATTAATTCTCTTGTTGCAGAAGCTCTGATACCGAGTTTATTTTCTTTTTTGCCGAAAGTAAAACCTTCGGTTCCTTTTTCAACTATAAAACAGGAAATTCCCCTTGCACCCCTTGAAGGATTTGTTTTTGCAAATACGGTATAAATTTCCGCTTCGCCGGCATTTGTTATAAAGCATTTTGTTCCGTTAAGAATATAATAGTCACCGTCTTTTACTGCCGTTGTTTTCATGCCTGTTGCATCGGAACCTGCCGAAGGTTCGGTTAAACCGAATGCGGCAAGTTTTGCACCGGAAGCAATATCGGGTAAATATTTTTGTTTTTGTTCTTCGTTTCCTGCAATTAATATCGGAAATGTTCCAAGGGCTGTTGCGGCAAGTGCAAGTGCTATACCGCCGTCAACTTTACAAAGTTCTTCGGTAACAAGTACCAAATTCATTATGTTTCCGTCACCGAAACCGCCGTATTTTTCAGGAATATATACTCCGCATAAACCGGCATCTGCCAATTCTTTAACTATATCCCAGGGGAAAATTCCCTCTTCATCATATTTTTCCCTGACAGGTTTTATTTTTTCCTGTGCAATTTGCCTTGCGGTTTCAACTATCATTTTTTCTTCTTCACTTAAAAAATAATTCATCTTGTAATTTACCTCTTAAATTAATTTGTAATTAAACTTAAAAACGTATAACTTTAATATTTTATAATAAATTAAAGCAAAGTGTAAAGAAAAATTTGCAAGTTAAATTTTTAGGTTTTTTCTGGACACGCTACATTAATTTATTATACAATTAAAAGCGTATTTTGGTTAATCGTGTAAAAATTAATAATCGGTAAACATTTTAAGTATATGAAAAAAATAATAACTTTATTTTTAATTTCTTTTTTTTGTTTTTTTACTTTAAACATATTTGCGGAAATAAAGGTTAAAAGCAGCATTGTTAAAATAGGTATTTTGACCGATGTGGAAAAATTAAATATTGCTTCCGATAAGCAATATGTTATTTTTAATAATAATAAAAAAATAATATTATCTGCAGGTAATGTTGATATAAAACTTATAGGTAATAAAATTATTGTAGGTGATAAAAAAAAGGAATTAGCTTTACCGGCAAAGATAAAATCTACAAATATTATTGCAATAAATAAAACTTTTTACAGAGGCGATATTGTTTTAATTCTTTCAAAAAAAAGGAAAATAACAGTTATAAACGAAATTGATATAGAAGATTATTTAAAGGGTGTTTTACCTAAAGAAGCATCCGCAAAATGGCCTGTTGAAGCATTAAAAACACAGGCAGTTATAAGCAGAAGTTATACAATAAAAAATTTAAACAAACATTCTTCGCAAGGGTTTAATTTATGCCCGACGGTACATTGCCAGGTTTACGGCGGTGCAGGATGTGAAAGCAAACAAACCAATATTGCCGTAGCTCAAACCAAAGGAAAAGTTTTAACTTATAAAAATGAAATAGCACAAACTTTATTTCATTCAAGTTGCGGCGGAAAAACAGAAGATCCTAAATACGTTTGGGGTTGGAAAACGGAAACCCCGCCGTATTTAAAAGGAATAAAAGATATATATTGTAAAGATAGTCCTCAACAAAATTGGAAATGCAGTTTGGATGAAAAAACAATAAGAACAAAATTAACAAATGCCGGTTATAAAACAGGTGAAATAACAAAAATAACTTATTCCGGAACAACACCGGGAAAAGCAAGGAAAGAGATTATAATAAAACATAAAAACGGAACGTTAAAATTGAATTCGTATACTTTTAGAACAACTGTTGACCCTTGGCTTATAAAAAGTACTATGATAAGCGATATTAAAAAACAAAAAAATAAATTTACATTTGTCGGGAACGGTTGGGGACATAAAGTAGGTTTATGCCAATGGGGTGCAAAAAGCTTGGCAGATAAAGGTTATACTTATGATAAAATTTTAACTTTTTATTATCCCTCAACAAAAGTAGAGAATATTCAATATGGAAAATAAAGATACATTATTATCAAATTATAATTATGAAATACCACAAGAACTTATTGCACAAGTTCCCGCACAAAAAAGAGATTCCTCAAAACTTATAGTATTAAACAGAAAAACAAAAACAATTCAACACTATACATTTTCGGATGTTGTTAATTTGCTTAATCCCGGTGACTGTTTGGTAATAAATACAACAAAAGTTATTCCTGCAAGGTTATACGGTAAAAAGCAAACCGGCGGTAAAGTTGAAGTTATGTTTCTTGAACCTGTCGATAAACAAACAAAGCAAAAAGTTTTGTTAAAACCATACATAAAAACCGGTGATAAAATATTTTTTGATAATGATTATCAGGCAACGGTTATTGATAACAGTGATGAAAAAGTTAAAATAATAGAATTTAATAAAAAAGATATTTTCAATATGCTTGATATTAACGGTTTTATGCCTTTGCCTCCGTATATAAAAAGAAAAGATAATTTGGCACAAAAAATGAGTTCGCTTGACAGGCAAAGATACCAAACGGTATATGCAAATACCGAAGGTGCAATTGCAGCACCTACTGCAGGGCTGCATTTTACAAACGAAATAATTGAAAAATTAAAACAAAAAAATATTCAAATTGCCGAAATTATTTTGCATGTTGGTTGGGGAACGTTTAAACCTATTGAAGTTGATAAAATACAACAGCATAAAATGTTACCGGAAACTTATTTTGTATCCGAAGAAACCGCAAAAAAAATAAATACCGCACTTGCTTTACAAAACAGAGTAATAGCCGTGGGAACTACAACCGTGCGAACATTGGAAACGGTTGCAAATATTAACGGTGTAAAAGATAAAAATAATAATGTCATTAAAATTTCCGCTTGCAGCGGACAAACCGATATTTTTATTTATCCGGGTTATGAATTTAAAATAGTTAAAGCAATGTTTACAAATTTGCATCTTCCATGTTCAACACCGTTAATGATGGCAAGTGCTTTTGCCGGACGTGAATTTATTTTGTCCGCATATAAACAGGCAATAGAAAAAAAATACAGGTTTTTCTCTTACGGCGATTCAATGTTTATTCAATAAAAATTCTTATATAAAAATAAATGGAAAAAAAATCCGCTTTAATTAATAACCAAAATATTGAAATAACACCGGAATTTCAAACACTTTATAATGAAATAAATAATAATCCCGATAAACATTTTTTTATTACCGGACAAGCGGGTACCGGAAAAACTACTTTTTTAAAATGGTTCAGAGATAAAATAAGCGCTAAAAAAAATGTTGCCGTGGTTGCACCTACCGGGCTTGCCGCAATAAATGTTCAGGGTGAAACAATTCATAAATTTTTCAAAATAAATTTAGCGGTTAAAGACCAAGCATATATGGAAATGCTTAAAATAAGAATAAATAAATTTGAAAGTTATCGTCAATTAAAAAAAACTCTTGAGCACCTTGATATACTTATAATAGATGAAATATCAATGGTTAGGGCAGATACTTTTAAAACCGTAGAATATATTTTATCCGACAGAAAAATTCAAATGATATTATTCGGCGATATATGTCAATTACCGCCGATAGTAACTGCAGGTAAAGAAAATGCACTGTTTAAAGATTTAAGTATGAGTGAAAAAGAAATATTTTTTTCATTATACAAAAATGATTATCATAAAACCGATTTTGAAGCAAAATTCTTTTTCTCTTACTATAAAAACAAAGACGGTTACAAAGCATTTTATGATAAATTTAATGTTAGAACTTTAACTAAAAATTTCAGGCAAACAAATGACAAAAATTATCTTAGTATTTTAAATAAAATAAGGCACGGTAAAAATAATATAACAAGTAACGATTTGAATATTCTCAATTCCAGGGTAATAACCGATAAAGAAAAAATAAATTCTTTATATACAATTGTTACACCGCAAAAAATTATTGCCAATAATATTAATAATAAAAAACTTAACGAAATACAAAAACCGTTTATTTTATACAAAGCAACTTATGAAGAATTAACTAAAGTAAAAAAACAAAAAAATTATGATAAAGAAATTTTTACTTTGGAAGCAGATGAACAGAATGAACAAGACGAACAATACGGTATGGAATTAAAACCGATAAATATTGAAAAAATGAAACCTTCCGACAGAAAAGAAAAAATAGAAAATTACTTTCAGGCACCGGTAGAACTTATTTTAAAAGAAGGTGCAAAAGTAATGATATTAAAAAACGGTAAAAACAACAGCTATTTTAACGGTTCGGTAGGTATTGTTTCCGGTTTATTTGACAATAAAATACAGGTAACTTTACAGAATAATAAAACTGTTTTTGTTGAAAAAGAAACATGGGAAAAATTAGGTTATCAATATAACAGCCAAACAAAAAAACTTGAAAGTATAACGGTTGCACAATATATGCAGTATCCTTTAATGCTTGCATGGGCTATGACAATACATAAAAGTCAGGGGCAAACTTTTTCAAATTTATTCATTGATTTGGGTAACGGTATTTTTGAAAACGGACAGCTTTATGTAGCACTTTCCAGAATAAAAACAATTGATGGGCTTTATTTAAGCAGAAGAATAAAACCGTCCGATATAAAAACCGACAATTTTATTTGCGAATTTGACAATCGGTTAACGGAAACAGGGATATCTGTAAAAAAATAACGATTTGAAAATCGGAAAACCGTTAAAAAATATTTTATAAAACTTTAAGATAATTTTGACCGTCGATAAGAAGTTTTTTTGCTATTGGATGTTTTCCTTTTTTATAAGAATAAAGGACTTCTATCCGTTTTTTATCTTCTTGTTTTGCACCAAAAGATTCCATTAGCATTTTATCCAAATACTTTGCATGTTTTGCCGAAACATAAAACCGCAAAGATTTTTTATTTAAGCCGTTAATAAAATCCTGTTTTGTAAAAGGTTTATTTTCAAATTGTGTTAAATCCGTTTTATCCCAATCTATTATGTATCTTATGTAATGCCCGGACAATAAATCTCTCGGATCGTATCCTGTAACGGTAACCGTTATTTCCGTTCCGGAATTTTTATCATACCATAGCAAACAATTCCATACAAATAAACATATAACAGGAATGATAAGCAAAAATAATATAAATTTATTTTTCATTTTGCAGCTCTGTTTTTTTTATGTAATTTATTACTTTTCTTAATACAAAAATTGAAACTATAATTAAAATTCCGCCGATAATAAAACCAATACCCGTGCTGAACAAATTGCCGTAGGCGCTGACAAATAAAAATATTATGTAAATTTCGGTAAGTATTGTAAAATTTCTGAAATAAGCCAATTGTTTTGCTTCAAAATTTTGATATATTTTATAAGCCAATAAAATAAAAATAAACGGAATAGAAATAATATTTTTTTGGCTTACTGCCAATATAAATGCAACATAATATTGAGATATTTTTACAAGAATTGAAAAAGCTTTAGGTAATATAAATTTTTTGTTAAGTTTAAAATATAATTTTAAACTTTTTTCGTAAAATTCCTGAAGTATTAAGAAAATTAAAATATATATTATTGTTATATTATAATCTTTTGAAAAAGGAAGTAAATCCTTTATAAGCGCCGAATATATATCTTTTATAAAATCGTAAAATTGTTCGGGTAAGCTGTTGAATAAAAGAATAAGCCACAAAATATTTATCAGATTTGTTTTGCTTAAAACAACAAACGGAATTGCCAAAAACATCCAAAACCTTGCAAAAGAAAACCAACCGCCGTCTAAATTATATACTTGTGCCATAAGCCCGATACTTCCGGCAATCATAAAAAACGATATAACTAAAAATACTTCGGCTAAATTGTTTTTATTATTTGTTATAAAATAATAATCGGCATATACAAGTGCCGAAAACAAAATAAAGTCTGCGGTAATTTTTAAAAAATTCGGAATTAAAGCCCAATTTGCACCTATTACTAAAATAATACCTAAAGCAATAAGAAGAGCAGCTATTATAAATAACCTCTTTACAAATTTACCGTTGTCGTTATTTGTTTTATAATAGTCGGTTATTTGCTCCGCCTGTTGCGGAGTTATAAGCCCTTGTTTGGTAAGTTTTTCCAATTCTTTTTTAGAAAAAAACAACGAATTTTCTCCGTTAAACATTGAAATCGGTTATAAGATGATAAGGTTATAGGATTATAAGTTCAAACATAAAATGTATGAGTTTACAAAGTTATAACCTGCAAACCAAACTAATAACCCTATAATCACATAACCCAATAACCTAAAATAACATATATCGATATGTCGTTGACTATGTCAACTCATCGTAATGATAAACTAACGGCAATGACAGATTAGCTGTTTTTCAATTTTTCAATAATTGCATCACCCATTTGTGATGTGCCTGCGGTTCCGCCCAAATCATAAGTTACACATTTCTTTTCGGCAATAACTTCGGCAACCGCTTTTTCAAGCATTTTTGCGGCATCAAATTCACCGAGGTAATCAAGCATCATTTTACCCGATAAAATAAGTGCCATGGGATTTACTTTATTTAAGCCCTTATATTTAGGTGCGGAACCGTGAACGGCTTCAAATACCGCACAATCCTTACCTAAATTTGCACCGGGTGCAACACCAAGCCCGCCGACCAAACCTGCACATAAGTCGGATAAAATGTCGCCATATAAATTAGGAAGAACTATTACATCATAAAGTTCCGGCTTTTGAACAAGTTGCATACACATATTGTCTATTAATCTTTCTTCATATTCAATTTTGCCTTCGTAATCTTTTGCAACTTCCCTTGCTACTCTGTAAAACATACCGTCGGTACATTTCATTATATTTGCTTTGGCAACAGCTGTAACTTTTTTTCTGTTGTTTTTAACTGCATAATCAAAAGCAAACCTGACTATTCTTTCGCAACCGAACTCGGAAAAAGATTTTATTGATATTGCAGATTCCGGCCTTATTTTACCTTTAGAAAGTTCTATAATTTTATTTGCTTCGTCGGTTTTTTCTTCAAATTCCACACCTGCATATAAATCTTCGGTATTTTCCCTGACAACAACCAAATCTATATCGGAAAACCTTGATTTAACGCCTGTATAACTTTTGCACGGTCTTAAACAGGTAAACAAATCAAGTTCTTTTCTTATTGCAACGTTTACCGAACGAAAACCTGTTCCGATAGGTGTTGTAATGGGACCTTTTAAAGCAATTTTATTTTTTGCTATCGATTTTAATGTTTTATCCGGAAGTGGAGTTCCTTCTTTTTCCATAATATCTATACCTGCTTCGGTAACTTCCCAATCAATTTTAACACCGGTTGCATCTATAACTTTTGCCGTAACTTCGGTAAGTTCCGGACCTGTTCCGTCTCCTCTGACCAATGTAATTTTGTAAGCCATTGTTATCTCCTTTGAAAAATCGCTTCAGCGATTTTTAGTTTATAGGATTACAGGGTTATAAAGTTATAAGTTTGTTTTGAAATTTAACCTATAACCCGATAACCTTATCAACTCATAACCTTTTGTATTTCAAATTGTTTAAATTTTATTATGTGCCATTTATGCAATATATATTTTACGAGTATCCACAATATTCCCAAACCGTATCGGACACTTCTTTTAAAATTTATTGAGGATGCCTCAGCAAAATATTTTGTGGGAACCGGAATATCGCCTATCCTAAAACCTGCCAATGCCATTTGAACGACTATATGTTGATCAAAAACAAAGTCGTCCGAATTTGCTTGAAAATTTATTGTTTCCAAAACTTTCCTCGAGTATGCTCTGTAACCTGTATGATATTCCCCTAAATTTAAACCCAATACGATATTTTCAAGTATCGTAAGACATCTGTTAAAAAAATATTTGTAAAAAGGCATACCGCCTTGCAGGGCTTCTTTTCTTGTTCTTATTCTGTTTGCAAACATAACATCGCAAACATCCGTTTTGATAAGCCCGGTTAGAAAAGGAACAAGCCGCGGGTCGTACTGGTAGTCGGGATGAACCATAACTATAATATCGGCACCCATTTCAAGTGCTGTTTTGTAACATGTTTTTTGGTTTGCTCCGTAGCCCATATTTTTGTTATGTTTAATAACTTTAAGCCCTAATTGTTTTGCAACAGTAACGGTATCATCGGTTGAATTATCGTCAACAAGAAGAATCTCGTCGTAAGAACCTTTCGGTATTGCATTTAAAGTTTGTTGTAAAGTTTGTGCCGCATTGTATGCAGGCATTACGATAACAACTTTGTTCTTTTTATTTTCCATTAAAGCTTAATCCTTTTGGTTTTGTTTTTCCGTTGCAAAACTAAATAAGTCGGAAAAAGAAATTTTTTCTTTAAACATACCTATTATACCAAGTAAATATATTGCCATCATCTCGGTAAAATGAGTTGCTGCCATAGCCGTAAAAGCGATTGTTCCTTCAACACCGAAAAGCCCGAGTGTTACCATACCGACACCTTCTATTGCACCTATAAAACCGGGTGCTGTAGGAAGCATTGTTGCAATACCTGTTGTAACTATAACAAACAAACACTGAATTGCAGTTACTTTTAAGCCGAATGCAGCAAATAAAGTTTGGTATGCATAAGCTTCTATAAACCAAACAATTACCGATGTAATAAAAACTACAAAAAATAATTTTTTGTTCTGAAAAAATTTTAAGCCGCTTGCAAACTTTAAAAATACGGATTTTATTATATCATTTATTTTTGCAGGTAAATGAAATTTAGCCAGCAAATTTAAGAATTTTTCTTCGTCTTTTGACATAAAAAATAAGACAATAAACATAAATCCGAAAATTACGGCACATAAAATAAAAGATTTTTGAAGCCAGTTCGGAATATTAGGCACAAACATTGCAATTAAAAAAAATGCAATTATAAAGATAACAATATCCATTAATCTTTCAACAACTATTGTTGCAAAAACTCCGCTCCTTGAAATTTCAAGTTTTTTACCGGCTACAATTGCACGAACAAATTCCCCCAATCTTAACGGCAAAATATTATTCATAAAAAAGCCGAAAACCAAATAATAAAAACTTTGAAGAAATTTCATTTTTTTTAACGGAGCAAGTATATAGTCCCAACGTAAACTACGGACAATGTAAGATAAAACATAAATGCTTATACCTATAAGTATTAAAGATATGTCGGCATTTTTAAGTAAGGCAACGGATTGTTTAAAATCTATGTTCCTGACACACAAATATATTAAAACAATGCTTACAAAACAACCTATGATAATTTTTAAAATATGCTTTTTTATTTTTTGCTCCTTTTTCGGATACCGTTAACGACAACGGTAACATATAACAACGTTACTGCTGCAATGACAAAAGATATTAATAATTTGTAAATTTATCATATTCCTGTTCGTAATAAGTATTAAATTTATCGTAAGCCATTGCTTGTTTTATATATTTAACCGCATTTTGCTTGTCTTCAATATTCCAATATAAAACCGCTAAATTTTCCCATAGCTGCCCGCTGCATTTATAATATTTTAAAGCTTCCCGCGTATTTCTAACCGCTTCATCAAAATATATTATATTATTTTTTCTGTCCTGGTCAAAAATTGAAAAGTTTCCGTTTGAAAGTTGATAATAATATTGACTGTTTTTATTATCAAACATTATTGCTTTTTGAAAATTTTTGTTGGCTAACATATATCTTTTAGAAGAATAATAATCAAGCCCTATTTTATAGTATCGTTGTGCTATGACAGGTTTTATTATAAATGAAGCTGTTGCCAAAAACATAATAACCAATAAAATATTATTTATTTTTTGCTTCTTTAATTTTTCAAAATTAACATCAAATACCGAAGCAAAAATAACAAAAAACATAAGCATATTTGCAGGTATAAAGAAACTGTAATCATCTAAATTTAATAATAAAAATAATGTAATGCTTACGGCTATTGCTTTGAAATAAATTTTATTTTGACTGTTTTTTATTTCAAAAATAACT
The DNA here is from genome assembly GCA_900316875.1 of Candidatus Ruminimicrobium bovinum. GTDB lineage: Bacteria > Elusimicrobiota > Endomicrobiia > Endomicrobiales > Endomicrobiaceae > Ruminimicrobium > Ruminimicrobium bovinum. The sequence continues at coordinate 6,068 of ONEP01000025.1, read as the reverse complement.
TTTTTGTAAAAAGAAGCCATAAGCCAACAAAAACAACCGAACCCTACAATACCCGTATCTGCCAAAAGTTGAAAAATTATATTATGTGCATATAAAGTATTTACAACAAGTTCCGGTCTGAATGTTTTAAAAAGAATTGAATAATTACAAAAACCGCAGCCGAATAAAATATGTTGTTTAAATATTAAATATGCCGTTTGCCACCATATTAACCTGTCGGAAAAACTGTTACTTGACGATTTTAAAACCGATACATATACTATTAATGATATTAAAACAATGCTTACAATTGCCGTTAAAATTTTTATATAAATATTTTTTTTGTATTCAAATAAAAAGAACAATGTTGCAACAAAAGATAAAAATATTGCAGTTCTTGATTTTGTTATGCATATTGCAAGTAAAATAAATAATGCTATGAAAATATAAACTTTTGATGTTTTGAAATCTTCTTTTATATATATGTATAAAAGCGGATAAATTAAAACCAAAAAACCTGCTATTATATTTATATTTATTGCAAATGTTTCAAAAAAATTATCACCGGTGAAAAATCCGTTAATATTTGTAACAAATCGCGTAAAAATTATCATTGCAAGCCACAATGCAATAAATATCGGAACTACAAATAATTTTTTTCTTAAATTAAAAGGAACAAAACTCATATTGATTCCTGCAAGACATGCTGCAAATAAAAATAAAAGGCAATCACGAACGTTAAATTGACAATCCGCTCCATATAAGGAAACTACACATGCACAAACAAAAGCCGTTAACGGCATAATGTATTTTGGAACGGTTAATTTATAATTATTAAAAATAAAAAAAGCGGGAATTAAAAGAAGTAATAAAATAATTGCCGATGACGTGATTGAAAAGGAAAACCTTGATACTACCGATAATATCATTATTATACTTAAAAAAAAAGCCATCAAATTAAAAGTATTTACTTTTTCTTTCATATATTTTAAAATCCTGCGATTAAAAAAATAATTTCATAAAAAGATTTTCTTCATACATTATAATTTTATTTACAATATAAGAGGGCTGTTCAAGAAATAAAGTAATAAGTGAACCTGCAGCCAAACAGGGGCCGAACGGCATCATATCTCTTTTTTTCATTTTTTTTGCAAGTATTAAAGCCATACCGATAATGCTGCCGATAAAAGCTGCTATAAAAATTGCAAATAAAACCCGTTGCCAACCTATAAAAGCACCTACACCTGCCATAAGTTTAATATCACCGCCACCCATTGCATCCTGCTTAAACATAAATTTACCGATAATTGCAAGTGCTATAAGACTGCCTCCACCGACAATACAGCCGTATATTGACTGTAGAAAAGAAGTGTCTAAAAAAGGATTTATAAAACTTGTTGCAAGCCCTACGATAATAAGCCCTACGGAAAATTCATCCGGAATTATTTGAAAATCAAAATCAATCATTGTTATTACAAGCATACAAAAAGCAAAAAAGCAAAAAACAGGTAACATATACGTAAGCCCGGTTACAAAAAACATCAAAACAAATAAAAAACCGCAAGCAAGTTCAACCAAGGGATATCTTAAGGAAATTTTATCACCGCAATTTCTGCATTTGCCTTTTAATAATAAAAAACTTAAAACGGGAATGTTATCATACCATAAAATAGGATTATTGCACTTGGTGCAGTGAGATGCGGGAAAAACTATCGACATTTCTCTTGGCATCCTGTATATACAAACATTTGCAAAACTGCCGAACATCAGTCCGAAAATAAAAACTATAAATATTACTGCCATTAATATTGGTCCCAAACAACATCCCTTGTATCTTTGTGGTTACAATCAAGCCATATTTCACCTGCTTGCCTTGTATCGGAATCTTCAACCTGATACGCCCATTTACCGCTGTCACCCGTAGGGGATGTTGTTATTTGTGTTGTTGGAGAATGGTACGGCGGGCAGTAAGCTTCCGGAATGTATTTAATGTATTTCCCGTCTTTTGTTAAAACTTCTGCTATATCGGCACCCGGGAAATGACCTTCATTTTCTCCGTAATAAATTGCAACGGCATTTCTTAGAGAGAATAAATTAGCCCTTGTTTTTGCTTCATGCGATTTTCTTATTGTATTTATAAATTTCGGATAAGCAATTAAAGTAACCAAAAGAATAATTGCTATCGCAACCAAAATTTCTTTAAATGTAAACCATTTGCTTTCAAACATTATATCATGCTCCTTAATATTGCCTAAATCTTTTTTATCAGTATTTATTAAACGGGTTTTAAGAATTTAATAATTTTACCAATTCGTCTCTATGATTTGAATACTCCATTGCCGTTTGAGGAGAAATTTTATGATTCCTTATATTATCAACTAAAGACTGATTCATTGTTTGCATACCGTTATGCCTGTTGGTTTGGATAATTAAATAAATTTGTTCCGGTTTCATTTCCCTTATAACATTTTTTATACCGTCGTTGGCTAACATAACTTCCGTGCATAAAACCATTCCTCTTCCGGATGCATGCGGCAATAACTGTTGTGCAATAACGGCTTTTAAAGTTAATGATAATTGACTTCTTACCTGTCCTTGTTGGTGCGCGGGGAAAACATCAACTATTCTGTTAATTGACGATGCAGTATCGTTTGTATGTAAAGTTGCAAAAACCAAATGACCTGTTTCTGCAAGTGTAAGTGCGGAAGAAATTGTTTCTATATCTCTCATTTCTCCCACCAATATAACGTCGGGAGATTGCCTTAAAACATATTTTAAACCTGTATGAAAGTTTTCGGTATCGGCACCGACTTCCCTTTGCGTTATAATACTTTTTTTTGAAAAATGAACAAATTCTATCGGGTCTTCTATGGTAATTATGTGGCACCTTCTATGTTCATTTATGTAATCTATAATGGAGGCAAGAGTAGTTGTTTTACCTGAACCTGTTGCACCGGTTACTAAAACCAATCCTTTTTGTAAAGCAACTATATTATTTATTGCAGCAGGTAAATTCAATTCGGCAAAAGATCTTATTCTTTTAGGCAAAAGTCTTAAAGCTGCACCTACAAAACCTTTTTGCCTGAAAACATTCATTCTTATTCTTCCGAATTTATCAACGGAAAAAGCAAGATCGAGCTCATTTCTTTCTTCAAATTCTTTTATTTGTTTTTGATTGAGAACCGAATATATTAAATTTTTACAAATATCAGGACCTAAATTTGTTGAATTTAAAGGCATAAAATCTCTGTCTATTCTTATCATTGCCGGCATATTTGCCGCCAAATGTAAATCGGCGGCACCTTTTGCAATCGCCTGTTCAATTAATCCGTTAATACTTGTGGAACCGGTATATAAATTTTGATTTACTTTAAAACCTGCAGACTGAACTTGAGAAGTACTTGCTTGTTTGATACTGCTTAATTTACCTATTTGGTTCAATTGCATGGCTGTCTCCTTTTAATTAAATAAACGAAAATAGTTTTACATGTATTATTTAAATTTTTTTTTCATTGTTTTATATACGGCTGGCGGCACAAAATTTTTAAAATTACCGCCTAAACTTGCAATTTCTCTAACCATACTTGAGGATAAAAATGTATATTTATGGTCCGGCATTAAGAATATAGTTTCAATTTTATTATTCAAAGTTCTGTTCATTAATGCCATTTGAAATTCATATTCAAAATCGGATAATGCACGTAAACCTCTTATAACCACAAAACTGCCTATATTATCCAAATAGTCAACCAATAATCCGGAAAAAGAATCTATTTTTACATTTTTTATTTTTATAGATTCTTTCATCATGCCAAGCCGTTCAGTGACGGAAAAAGTATTTTGTTTACTGTAGTTATTGGCTACGGCAACAACAACGACAGGAAATATTTTTGAAGCTTTTTCAATAATATCCAAATGGCCTTTTGTTAAAGGGTCAAAACTGCCGGGATAAACAGCTATTATTTCATTTTTCATATTTTAAACTTTATATCAAATTTCAACTATATTTTCAATTGTTTTTCATTTTTTCTTCTGCCCAGGACTTGCGGATATATAAAGGTTGAATTTTTAAAAAATTAACACCTTCTTTGCCGAAAGCAAGGTTTGCAAGAACGGATGCTTTGGGATAGCATAAATCTTCATTTAAACAAACTGACAGTTTACCAAGCTGTTGCTGCAACAGTTTTTTATGAATTATGGCAGCATTACCGATAACAATTATTTTATTTTTATTCTTTTTATTTTTCTTTATAAAATCTTCTATTGAAACAATACCGGCACCGTTTGAAGTTTTAACATAAAGTTCATCCCTTAAAGCATCTATTGCAGGAATTATTTTTATTGAAGGTATTGTAATTGCGGCCTGCAAAATATCAAGGCAATTAAAGCAAACTACGGGTTTTTTTAAACTTTGTGCAAGAGTTTTAACTACCGTCATTCCTACCCTGATTCCGGTAAAACTTCCCGGTCCTGATGAAACGGCAAATTTATCAATATCTTTTATTGTTAAACCTACATTTTTTAAAGCCGTTTCAATAACGGAAATTAAAACTTCAGAATGTATTAAACCTGCATTATAAAAATATTCGCAAACGATTTTTCCGTCAATATTTATTGCAACACTTAAAGTTGAAGATGAAGTTTCTATTGCTAAAATTTTCATTTAATTAATGTTTCCTTATTTTTATTTTTCTTGTATTATCATCAATATATTCCAAATTAACTTGCCAATATTTTTTTATACTGTTATCAGGCAGGCGTTGGCTCCATTCCACAAAAGAAATTCCGTTGCCGAACAAATATTCTTCCAATCCCAAACCAAAAATATCTGCGGTGTTTAATCTGTATAAATCCAAATGGTATAAGTTTATATCTTTTGCTTTAAATTCACTGACAAGCATAAAACTTGCACTGCGCACAAATTTTTTTATTCCGAAATAGGCCATTATACCCTGAATAAAAGTTGTTTTACCGGCACCTAAATCGCCGTTAAACAATACAATATCTTTAGGTTTTAAAACTTTTGCAAATTCTTTTGCAAGTTCTTTTGTTTGAACGTAAGATTTTGTAACAAAAGTTTTATTATTAAAAGTGTTTAAATCCGTTAATTTTAATTTGTTTTTGTTTTCCGTTTTCAAAAAACTTAACCTCTTTTGAATTTGTAACATAACCTATAAAATTTACCGACGGTAATAATTTTGCTAATTTTGCTTTTGAAGAAGGTTTTATTGTAAAAACAAGTTCAAATTCTTCACCGCCGCTTAATGCATATTCGTATATTTTATCTTTTTTAAAATTAAGATATTTTTTTAATTGATTTGATACGGGAATTTTTTCCAAGTTTATTGTTGCACCTTTATTGTTGTCCGCGGTTAACAACTCAACGGATTTTAACAGCCCGTCGGAACAATCCGTCATTGAAGTAATTTCAATATTATTTTCAACCATTAAATTTGCAATTTTTAACCTGGCTTTAGGTGCAAGATGTTTTTTTATCAAAAATTTTTCCGCCGGAGTAAATTTGTTTTTCTTTTCCTGTAAAATTTTAAGCCCGGCAAGGCTGTTACCGAAAGTTCCCGTGGTGCAGATTATATCATTTGTTTGTGCTTTTGTTCTTGTAATAATTCTACCGAAACTTTTTGCTATTATTGTTATTGAAATTGTCAGTTTTTCTGCAGATACGGTATCACCGCCCGCAATATGTATTGAATATTTTTGTGCCGTCAATTTTATATTTTTAAATAATTCTTCGGCATATTGTGCTTTTGTTTTCTTTGGAAGTCCGACGGAAATAAACATATATAACGGTTTTGCACCGCCCATAGCGGCAACATCACTTACATTTACTTCAACGGCTTTTTGTGCAATTTGTTTGGGGCTTGCCCAACAAGTTTTAAAATGAACGTCCTCAATTAAAATGTCGGTTGTTACCAAAAATTTTTCTTTTTTATCTTTGTTTGATGCAAAACAAAAACAGTCATCACCGACGTCAATAATTACATTGTGCCGTTCAGTAAATTTTGTGTTGTTTTTCTTTATAAAATCAATAAGTCCGAATTCACCGAGTGATGAAATAAAAATTTCCTTTG
>ONEP01000047.1 GCA_900316875.1 Candidatus Ruminimicrobium bovinum | reverse complement strand
TTATAGCTTTTAGACTTATTTCAAGAGAAAATAAATTTATTGATACGAATTTTTGGCAAAACAGAATATCAAAAGCTTATGAATTCAGAAAACAGATATATCCTTTTGATAATTCATTTAGAGTCGTTTACGGAGAAAGCGACGGAATAAGCGGTTTTATTCTTGATAAATATAATGATTATTGCGTGGCACAATTTGTTTCCGCAGGAGCAGATAAAAACAAACATGATATATTGGAAGCTGTTGAAAATGTTTTAAAACCGAAAGCTGTTGTTATAAGAAATGACTCGCACTTAAGAAAATTGGAAAATTTAAGCGGTGAAAATGAAATATATTCCGGAAAAGTTCCGAATGAAATTATAATAAAAGAAAATGATATTGAATTTTTTGTAAATATAACCTCCGGGCAAAAAACAGGTTTCTTTTTTGACCAGAGAGATAACAGAGTTTTATTAAAAAAATATTGCAAAGATAAAAAAGTTTTGGATTGTTTTACAAATACGGGTGCTTTTGGACTTAATGCTTTAAAAGGCGGGGCAAAAGAAGTTATTTTTGTTGATTCGTCAAGAAGTTCGCTGGAAGTTGCAGAAAAAAATTATAAACTAAACGGTTATACAAATTTTAATGCAATTGTTGCCGATGCACAGGAATATATTTGTTCCGAACAAGCAAAACAAGAAAATTTTGACGTTGTTAATATTGATCCTCCGGGACTTATAAAAAGCAAAAAAGATTTTTTTGCAGGTTATAAACATTACGTAAAATTAAACGAACAGGCAATGAAACTTCTAAAATCCGGCGGTATATTTGCAACAAGTTCCTGTTCTCACCACTTAGCAATGAACGATTTTAAAAAAATGCTTACGGAAGCGGCTTCTCGTGCGGGCAAAACAGCTATATTTTTGGAACTTGCCTCACAGGCAAAAGACCATCCTGTTTTAATTTCAATGCCCGAGACGGAATATTTAAAATTTGCAATTTTGAAAATTTTATAAAAGACTTGTTTTTATAACCTTTATCGGCTAAACTTATACCAAATGGCTATAATAAAAAAGGAATCTTCTAATATATTTTTTGATGATTTATTAAAAACAGTTGTTTTACCGCTATTATCCGGTATTTGTTTTATTATATGGTTATTTTATTTTTGCAAATATCCGATTGAAATTTTTCCTACAATTTTTGTTATTTTTTTAGCGGTTTATTTTTTATCCGACTATATTTTAGGCGGAATTTTTTTTGCTTTTATAATATCAGTAGGATTAGTAAGTTTTTTATTTATACGCGATTATGAAACTATCACATTACTTTCTGCCGAAATATTGTTGCTTACGGCTTTATTCATATTGATAAATTATTCAAGAACAAAATATATTGAACATAAAAAACATTTTTATGTGGAATACGAATTATTAGACAGAGATATTGCCATTATTAATTCTTCCGTAAAACAAATTTCAAAAAGAAATGAAACATTAAAAAAAAGAACGGAACTTTTTAAAAATTTTGAAAAATTTATTATTGAATTGGAAAAGACATTAAAAGAAAAAGAAGTTTTAAAACTTACGGAACAAGTAATTAAAGATTTTATAAGAAAAGGTAATTGGAAAATAAAAAAATATTCAAGCACCGATATTTTTGCAAAACATATTAAAGAAACCAAAACACCCATAATACTTGATGACGTAAAAAAATATAACAAATTTAATAATCCGAAACACAAAAAACCGACATCCGTTATTGCAGTTCCGATAGATATTGACGGTAATTTTTGGGGAATAATAAAAGGAACTTGCGAAAATTCACAATTTGACAACAATGATTTAAGATTTTTATCGGTTATATCAAGCATAATAGGTATTATATTAAATAATGCAATTTTATTTGATAAAGTTGAAGAACTGTCAATTACTGACAGTTTAACCGGTTTATATACAAGAAAATATTTTATGGAAAGATTAAAAGAAGAAGTAACCCGTTATTTAACAAATACCGTTCCTTTGGTTATTGCAATGCTTGA
>ONEP01000113.1 GCA_900316875.1 Candidatus Ruminimicrobium bovinum | reverse complement strand
TTGAATATTCAATTTCATTAAAGTTTGTTATTGCCAAATCCAAATCACTGCCTGAATGTGCTTGTCTTTTTATTCTGCTGCCATAAGCCAAAACGATAGCATGCGGGCAATGTTTATCAAAAATTTGTTTTAATATTTTTAAGTGTTTTTCTTTTAAAAAAAGTTCAGTCATTTTCTATAATTTTTTTAAGTTTTTCAACATCTGACAAAAAATTATCAATTAAAGATAAAGTTTCTTGTGCAAAAGCTATTCCGTAATCGTGTGCTGTAGTGTTTATGTTATCTCTGTATTTAAACCATCTTTCAACTTCTTGTTCGTTTAATAAAGAAAACTTATGTGTCTGCCTGAAAATATCCTTAAACGACAACATATCGACAGCTTTTTTTGTTGCAAAATAAGGAACTAATTTTTTCTTAAGCATTTTACCGCTTTGTTCCAATGTTATTTCGAAACTTTTGACCAATGAATTTCTATACATTTCATAGTCGACAGTTCCTTCCTTTGAGGACTTTATCATACTATAAGATTTTTTTAATGTATCAATACATTTTTGCAAAAATTCTGTATTAATTTGTGTCATAAAAACCTCAAAAATTTTATCTTGAAACAAACATATTATACTAAAAAACACAAAAAATATTAAAGAATTTTAACCTTATCATTTTATTTGCAAAAACACCTGTAAAAATGATATAATCCCAAAAAGTTTTGTTGTTTATATTTAATGCATTAAATTAAAATATGGTATAATTTTATACAGAAAACTTATTTTATGATAAAATCTATAGCAAATTGGCTTACAAATGAAAAATGTGATATAGAAAAGTACAAGAATTTTAATTATACATCAAGAGATTTTTTTCAGGCAAAACTTGACAGTTTGTATATAAAAACAAAAGATTCTCTTTTAATTTCAGTTATTGGTGAAATAGGTAATAATTCTTTTGACCATAATTTAGGAAATTGGATTGATGTAGTAGGCATAATTTTTATTTATGATGAAAAGAATAAAACAATTATAATTGCAGATAGAGGACAGGGAATAAAAAGTACAATATCCAGAATAAAAAAAGATATTGTAACGGATGAACAAGCAATAAAAATTGCTTTTACACAAATAATATCAGGCAGAGCACCTGAGCAGAGGGGAAACGGATTAAAATTCGTTTGTAATGTTGTTAAGCAAAACAAATGGTATTTGTCTTTAACTTCCGGTAATGGAAATATAGAAATAAAAGATGGAAATATAAAATTTTCTACATTAAACTATGTTGTTAATGGGTGTTTAGCAGTTATAAGTTATTAGGAGTAACGTTATGAAAATTAAAATATCAAAATTTGGAAAATTATTAATTTCAAGACCTGCCGGAAGAGAAGCTTTTTTAGCTGCTTGTGCATATACATTTAACAATAATGATACCGAGTTTGTTTTAGATTTTTCAGATGTAGATGTTTTGTCTCCATCTTGGGCTGATGAATTTATAGGTGGTATAAAAAACAAATTTAAAAATATTGTTCTTAAATATGAAAATACCACAAATAAATCTGTAGAAGAAACTTTAAAATTCATTAATCCGAAAGAATAGAAATTAGTCCGAAGAACACCGAAATTGCTAATTACTCATTACTAATTTCTAATTGCAGTTAGTAGTTGTTGTTAAACTCTCAGCTCTAAGCTGTCGTTATTGTAGTTAATCTCAGCTGTTCAGCTTATCAGCTCTTCAGCTGTTGTTATAAAGCAGGTATGTTGTTTGTACCTCAAATTTTTGCATAGCAAGTTTTTGTTGCTAAAGGGATTTTGATGTTTGTTTCCATACATCTATACATCCATCCCTCTATACCTCAAATTTTTGCATAGCAAAAATTTATCTTATCTGTTTTTGGAATCCTATGTGGAATAGGATGGTTGGGGAAAATATCCCTATCAAGATGAGTCCAAAAGCAGCCGGTTAGGTAGAAAATATCGGGAAGTCATGAGCCCGGTGTTTTCTGCCGAATGTTTACGTATTCCTATTATTTAGAATTAGAATTAGAATATATTCTTTCTATTTTTAGGAATTCTTGAACTGTGGCTGTTATTGGTTATACCCTCATCTTGAGTAACCGATAACAGCCGTTTTTTTATGTCCATAAACAGATTTTTAAAACTGTTTATGGACTTTTTTTATTAAAAAAGAACATTTTCAATGCTCTTTTGAATTATTGGTTTGTAGGTTATTAGATTATAAGTTGTTTTTGTAGTTTATAACCTGTCGTTATATGAACTGTCGTTAAATTGTGTGTCATTAGTTTGTCATTCCGAACCTGCTTTAGCAGGGAGGAATCTGTCGTTTGTAGTTTAAACTCTAAGCTCTCAGCTGAAAACACTTTAGTGTTTGGCTCAGCTCTCAGCTAAAAAATTCCAATGAGGGGGAATTTTTAAATGTCTTTTTCAGGTGCAACATTAATGATTACCGGTGGAACCGGTTCATTCGGTAACACCGTTTTAAAACATTTTTTATCAAGTGATATTGCTCAAATAAGAATATTTTCAAGAGATGAAAAAAAACAAGATGATATGCGTCACGATTTGCAAATAAAATATCCCGAATATGCAAAAAAAGTTAAATTTTATATCGGTGATGTCAGGAATGCAAAAGCAATAAAAGATGCAATGAACGGTGTGGATTTTGTTTTTCATGCCGCAGCATTAAAACAAGTTCCTTCTTGTGAATTTTTCCCTATGGAAGCTGTCAGAACAAATGTAATCGGAACGGATAATATGTTACATGCCGCAATGGAATGTAATGTTAAAAGAGTTGTATGTTTATCTACAGATAAAGCAGCATATCCTATTAATGCAATGGGTATATCAAAAGCCATGATGGAAAGAATCATTTATGCAAATGCCCGTGTTGCTGCAGAACAAAATAAAACCGTTATATGTTGCACAAGATACGGCAATGTAATGTGTTCAAGGGGTTCTGTAATTCCGTTATTTATCGACCAAATAAAAAACAAACAACCCATAACAATAACAAATCCCGATATGACAAGGTTTTTAATGAATTTGGATGAAGCAGTTTCCCTCGTGGAATTTGCTTTTAAAAATGCCAATCCGGGAGATTTATTTATACAAAAAGCAGATGCCTCAACAATTGGTGTTCTTGCAGAAGCTGTTCAAAAATTATTTGGTAAAACAGAAACACACATTATAGGAACAAGACACGGTGAAAAACTGTATGAAACATTAATGACAAGGGAAGAAAAATTAAGAAGTCAGGATATGGGTAAATATTTCAGAGTAGCTGCCGACAGCAGAGATTTGAATTACGACAAGTTTGTAGTTAAAGGTGAAGTTCATACAATGGCTGATCAAGCTTACACCAGCCACAATACAACAAGATTAAATGTCGAAGGAACAGTGCAAAAGCTGTTAACCACGGACTATGTCCGTCAACAACTTGATGTATAGAGGGAAGGAAGTATAGATGTATAGAAACGACAAACAAAAAACAATAAAACAGTCGTCTTTGCGAGCGGAGACACAAAGTGTCAAAGTGAAGCAATCCAGTGTTGTTGCTGTTCCAATACCTCCATACCTCAATACTTCCATGCCTCAAAATTCGCCGTTGCGAATTTTAATCACCGGTTCCAACGGTTTTGTCGGTAAAAACCTTGTTGCCAACTTAAAAACAATACAAAACGGAACTAATAAAACCCGCAATATTCAAATAGAAGACATTTTTGAATACGATATAGATACACCGAAAGAAAAGTTAGATGAGTTCTGCAAAAATTGTAATTTCGTTTTTAATTTAGCGGGAGTTAATCGCCCTAAAGAACAAACCGAATTTATGCAAGGCAATTTCGGTTTTGCAGAAATTTTATTAAATACTTTAAAAAAATATAACAATAAATGTCCCGTAATGCTTTCAAGTTCAATACAAGCAACATTACAGGGCAGGTTTGCAAATTCCGAATACGGTAAATCCAAACTTGCAGGAGAAGAACTTTTCTTTGATTATTCAAAACAAACAAATGCAAAAGTATTGGTTTACAGGTTCCCTAACTTATTTGGTAAATGGTGTAAACCCAACTATAATTCTGCAGTTGCTACATTCTGCTATAACATATCAAGAAATTTACCCATAACAATCAGTAACCCAAACAACGAATTGGAACTGTTATATATAGACGATTTAATTGAAGAAATGTTTGATGCATTGGAAAACAAAGAACATAAAAAAGATGATAAATATTGTTATGTTCCAACAACACATAAAGCAACATTAGGTGAAATAGTAGATTTGTTAAATCAATTTAAACAGCAACCTAAAACTTTGCAAATGCCGCAAATACCAAACAATTCATTTGCTAAAAAATTATATTCAACTTATTTGTCTTATTTACCTAAGGAAGAAGTTTGTTTTTCATTAAAAACAAACACCGATAACAGAGGCAATTTTACAGAACTTTTAAAAACACTCAATTGCGGACAATTTTCGGTAAATATTTCAAAACCGGGAATAACTAAGGGTGAGCATTGGCACAATACAAAATGGGAATTTTTTATCGTCGTTTCAGGTAAAGCAAAAATAGAACAAAGAAAAATCGGCACAAACGAAATTTTAATTTTTGAAGTTTCTGGGGAAAATATACAAGCCGTTCACATGTTACCCGGATACACACACAACATTATCAATTTATCCGATACCGAAAACTTAGTTACACTTATGTGGGCAAACGAACAGTTTAACCCGAACAAACCGGACACTTTTTTTGAGAAGGTAAACAATGACTAATACAAAAAAAATAATTATTTTAGGTGCCGGCGGCTTTGCAAAAACATTAGCGGATATTTTACAGCAAAACAAAATATATGCAGAAATTAAATTTTTAGACGATACAAAAACAGGTAAAAATATACTCGGTAAATGTAGTGATTATATAAAGTTTAAAAACGAAAATACGGATATGTATCCCGCTTTTGGTAACAATGAAGTAAGAAAAATATGGTTTGAAAAATTACAACAAGAAAAAATAAATATACCGACAATTATTCATAACAGTGCATATATAAGCCCGACTGTAAAAATAGAAACAGGCATTGCAGTATTACCTAAAGCGGTAATAAACACAAATTGTGTAGTAAAACAAGGTTGTATTGTAAATTGCGGTTCTGTAATAGACCACGACTGTATATTGGAACAGTTTGTTCATATTTGTATAGGTGCAATGGTAAAAGCGGAAAACAAAATTCCTGCAGGAACAAAAATTGAAGCAGGGCAAATTGTTGCAAGGCAACAATTTGGAGGTATAGAGGGATAGGAGTATAGAGGTATAGAAACAAAATGCTTTGCATTTTGTTGAGGCAAAGACGTATAGATGTATAGAAGAATTGGAGATTATAGGCAAGGATGCTTTTCGTCCATGCATCCATACATCTATGCATCAAAACTTTCGTAGAAATTTTTAAACGAGGTTAAAATGAATAAAGTTAGCTTTAAAAATGATAACAGACTTAAATTGTTGATTATAGTGGGTACTCGTCCTGAAATCATCAGATTGTCCGAAGTTATAAAAAAGTGCAGAAAATATTTCGATACCGTTTTAGCCCATACAGGTCAAAATTACGACTATACCTTAAACGGAATATTTTTTAAAGATTTAAAACTTAAAGAGCCGGAAATTTACCTTAATGCCGTCGGTAAAAATTTAGGGCAAACAATGGGTAACATCATTGCAAGTTCTTATGAACTTATGGCAAAAATTAATCCGGATGCACTTTTGGTATTGGGCGATACAAACAGTTGTTTATCTGCAATAGGTGCAAAAAGGTTACATATTCCAATATTTCACATGGAAGCAGGTAACAGATGTAA